>NZ_JAUBTR010000182.1:0-1961 GCF_036705045.1 Microcoleus sp. BR0-C5 | reverse complement strand
TTTTGGGTTGAATCTATGCGGTTTTAGGGTTACAGATACTTGTCAAATTTACCTAAACTAACTAAGTTGAAATCATTGACTTTTTCTAATATATTCATGCTGCTGTTTTATCGCGCTCGCTCATCTTTTGAAGCAAGACAACTTATACCAAGAGCAAGTTGTCTTGACTAATTAATGAAAATTATTCATAAATATCTACACGTCGCGCTCGAACGTTATCCACTTGAAACTATTAAATAGTATTGACAGCAATACTCTCCTAAATGTCGCAAGATATCTTGACGCTAAGCAGGTTAAATTACTGACCTGCTTCTCTCCATTTATCGTCACTAAATGTACCGCCTGAAACATCTGAAATATCCAGCGCATTGTCGGCTTATTGGTCAATTTCTTTACCTGATTTTTCACTCGATCGTTGGTAGCTTCTAATTGTTGTCTCAATTTCCTTTGCGCCAGGTTATATACTAACAAACACAGTCCCATTATCATTCCGATTGCTTCAACTCGCTCCGGTTTTTTCACGAATACGCTGGAAGTAAAAAATAACGGATCTTTGATAAATCTAAATCCTCTCTCATTACTTTGCTGCGCTTTGTATTCCGATAATACCTGTGAATTGCTCAGTGCTTTAGTATCTAAGATATTTGTGGCTAATATAAATCTCCCAGCTTTGACTTTTTCCGCTTCGATTGCTGAAATTAGGGGTTCTATTTCACCCGTTACTTGATAGACTGTTGTCTGTGTCTTGCTCGATTCTTTGAGCTTTTTTTTTTGTTTTAACTGGTTTTTCTTGGGATTTGATTTCTGTTATTTGGTGATATTTCCATGAGTCTGATAACTTTTTTATTGCAATTTCTGCATCGACAATACAAGCAAAGTTTTGTATGGATAGCTTACGCAGTGAGGCTTTGGCTGATTTTAACTGTTTCTCTACTTGCTTGACTATTTTTTTAAGCTCTGCTTGTTTTCTGATTTCACTTTCTATTACTACCCATCTTTGCTTGATACCAGCATACTCACTCGTTTGGACTGCTATTTTATATCCTTTTATTTCATAGTCTTCCCAGGCACTATCTTCAATGTTGCAGATTTTATTTTGAGCTGCTTTAATGCTTAATGGTACTCTTGTTATCCATTTCATTCCTGCCAGTGCTGACAAATTTTCTGCTGTGTATAAGGCACTGTCTGCTACACAGATTCCGTCAAATGTCCACTGATTTTTAAATTCTTTCAATCTCTCTACAAAGACACTTTTATCATCGGCATTTCCATCGTCTATTTTGAGATATAATGGTACGTCTCCATCTCCAGTTACGATCGTATCAATGATAAATTGTTTGAGGTCGGGTCTTCGATCTCTTGAATAGCCATGAACTATTTTTATGGTTTTCATCGAAGATTCTGTATCTTCAGATTCTGCCTCAACTTCCTGGCTCTTTACCTGACAGTTTTTGTATGCTCCTTCTACTGATATTGAACTGCTATCTAGGTGAACGCTTTTCATTGACACTTGAAATTTCATCGCTGCTTTCAGGGCAATTGCCGTGAATAATTTTGTGGTTCCAGCTTGATGATATTTGTCTAAAGCTCTCCCGATTCTGTCATCATTTAATTGTTCGGGTGTCACTCCTTCTCCAATTAGATGTTCTGTTGCTTTTCCCACAAAAATTGTGTCAAATAGGTAGATTGGGGCGCTCAAAAATCCCAATCCGTTCAAAATCATTGCTTTCATTACTTGTCCTGGGCTGAGGCTTTCTTTAATTCTTATTCCCACTTTTTTGTTGACTTCTTCTACCAATTCCATTTCATCTATGATCCCTGCTACTATCCCCAAATGGTCTAAATTTACGATATTTATAGCTTCCGAGGGCTTTTTCATAGTTTTAATGGTTGCTCTACTTGCACCAATTATTATACCTTAAAAAAACCTCAAATCATTGCATAGCAATCATTTGAGGTTT
>NZ_JAUBTR010000105.1:0-16490 GCF_036705045.1 Microcoleus sp. BR0-C5 | reverse complement strand
CATGGGGCTGCTTACTGCGAGTCCTTAACCAAGGGCCCGCAGGTCAACATTTGTAACGATGGCTTTTAACCTCGCTGTGAGATTTGCCTTAGTTCCCCTCGCGTCCACCGACTTGCTCTTTGCCAGCATTCGCAGGGATGGCAGGGGCATCTTAGTCAGCGCTTGCTCAATATCCGGCTCCGGCGAGGGTTCTGGTTGTGGTGCTGGTATTGGTTCCGGTGTAGTTGTGGCTTCAACATCAATCGGCACATCGGTTTCAGGCTCGACCACATCCCCTACGGGAGCATTTGGCGCGGTTGGTTCCGGTTCCGGTTCGGTTATAGTTGCTGGCTCCAAGATGCCGATTGCAGCGGGTTCAAACTTGGCAAGCAAGGCATTCTTAAGAGTTGCAATCTCCGACGGGTCAACGTGATTTAACATTGCCAGCGCGGTATCAGTTTGCGCGAGGACTGACTGCACTGCTTGCTCGACTGATAACAACTGTTGGCGATGTTCCTGAAGCTCAGTTACTTCGGCTTGAAGTGCGATGATTTGTGCATTCTTGGCGTCGATTGTGGCGTCGATTTGTGCGAACTTGGCTGCTAGTAATTGCATGGTTTATTCTTCCTTGTGATTGTACAGGTTGACTTGTAGCGTAGACGTGTAGCGCATACATGGTGCGGGTTGTATCGGTTCCTCTACCTGTATGCTTACTATCATAGCACTTTGTCTAGCACTTTGTCTAGTAGCTAGCAGTTGGGATTTCTTATCAAGGAATAGTTATCTATCAGTTAATCTTATCTATTAATATTAGGAAATAATTGGTGCTAGACTAGATGCTAGTACATTGCTAGCAAATATAATCATGCCACAAAAATCAGGTGACAAAAGGCTCCAACTTAATATTAGAATCGACGGGCGCGAGGACTTACTTGAAGCTATCCGGGCTAACGCTGAATCGCAAGGATTAAGCGTTAATGCTTGGCTGGTAAAGACCTTAGAATCAGTCGTGGGGATAGAATCAGACGCACCAGTAAATGAAGAGATAGAATCGGCGGTAGCGTCAGTGCTAGACAAACTCCTAGCAGACAAGCTAACAAGCATCAAGGCCGCGCTGAGAGATGAAATCTTGGGGGAGTCGGTCGCCTGAACGAAACCGAATCGCTCAGGCAGGAATTAGTACAAGCTCAGGCGCAATTAGCAGCAGCACAACAGGAATTAGAGGGAGTGCAAGAGAGCATCAAGTCTCAAGCTTTTATCATTGCCAGTGATAGGGAGAGAGAGTGGAAGCTTGAGGCAGAAATCGAACAACTTAAAGTATCCGCCAACTCTCAACCGTGCCAATTACCAACAGCTTTAGAATTGCTTAATGAATTGCTGAAGCGCCGTAAAATATCTAAAGTTAGAGAGATTGATGTGGCAATAATATTAGACATTTTAGGAGGTAACAATGAAGCTTGAAACATACCTAAAAAGGTTGGATGAATACGGCAGGTTGCGCTCGCGGGAATACTCACAAAAAGTAGCCGAACTGCAAGCTGAATTCTTGTCTGAACAAGCCATCCCCGATGCTCAAACAGCAGCCGAAATCATTGCCAAACAGTTGCCAGATATACCACATCTGCACCCACTAGAGAAGGATTGCGAACTGCTTGAATTACTTAATGTAAACGCGCCAGATGAACGATGGTGGCGATGCCAATGCGGGGATGCAATTGTGGACGTTTCCGCCGAAACAGGAGAAGTCTGTATGATATCAGTTTGAGGTAGAATTGAGGAGTAGAAAGAAGCTTTTCACCACGCCCCGAATCCACCCTGTTCGGGGCTTTTTTATTGGAAAAATATCAGATAGAATGAAGATGAAATACTACCAAAGAAAATATCATGCCCATTGAAAATGAAGAACAATTCCAGGCAGAGAAAGCCCAGCTAATAGCGCAAGCAGAAGCAGCTACCAAGCGATATGAGGAAACGCAAGCACAGACTCAGGAACTCATGCTCGATACGCAACTAGAGGCTGCTTACAAGGAGCTTGGAGGCATCGGCAATAACGATGATAGAGAGGCTTACGATGCCATCAAGCGCCATTTAAAAGAAGGCGAGAGGATGCAATTCGAGAATGGAAAGTATGTATTTTTTGATGAAAGAGGGGTAATCGAGTTTGGCAGCAATGGCCCAAAAACTATTGCTGAGAAAGTGGCTGAATTGAAGCAAACTCCCGCATACAAGCCCTTCTTTTCTGGCGGTACTAGCAAGCAAACTGATAGCAATTCACAACAACCAGAAACAAAAACCTACACGCGGGAACAGGTTTTGGGCGGAAAAGCAAGCATAAACGATATTGCCAGCGGGAAGGCAAATGTCGGCGACGCAGGGGAGTACACCAAAAAAACAAAACGCGATTACACGAAGCATATCAATGCTTCCGAGGTTGCCAAGCTAAGAAGTCGGAATTGGAGTAATTAAAAATCAAATCACACAGTATTTTTTTAAGCTATACAAACTTTTAAGCGAGAGTTTGTATAGCTTTTTTAATTCCATCTGATTTAGTTTTTGCGTTAGAGTTTGTGCCGGAAATCCACCTCGGAACCGGGAATGGGATTGAGCGCCCCATCATGCTCAATTTTCCCCAGCATAGCCAGTTGGATGAGCTTATCCACCGCACCGCTCATGTTCCCTTGTGCCTTGAGCAGTTCCACTGTCACCGGGGATAGAGTGAGGGTGACTCTAACGGCATTCTTGCAGTTAGCTGCTGGTTTTAAGTTGCGGAGGCTGTTTGGGTTTACGGTCATGGCGCTTCAATCCTTCCGTCTAGTCATGTGCATAGCTCGATTGTAATTTCCTTTGATTCCGATCAGTGGAGATTCTAGGAAAATTCGAGCGACGCACATAACTAGAGTCCGAGATTTTAGTCTGGCGAGCGGGAGGGAAGTTCGGCTTTCCCAGCCAGCAGCACAGCCGTTAAAACACATTTTTTCTAATTCATACGTCATTCCTCTTTCTTATTAGCGCTGGTTGTATCTGCGGATTCAAAGTAGCCTTGTAACACCCGTTCTAGCCCTTGGCTATTATCGAGGTCTTCCTCAACACAGAAAATTTTGAATCGCTTAAACAGCTCTCTGGGAACATGGCCTCGTAAAACTGTAAAATCGGGGTCTTTTTTTTTGGTAACCATGTGGATTAAATCGCAACTTCCTAAATTATTTCACAGGTTCTCCCAAACCACCAGAGCCAAGATTGCTATCAAAAATAATCAATTTTTCAATCATTTTTCAATCAAACGTTTTTTTTGTGAAACACAGCATCTTTTTTAACTAGCAGTGACCGAAACTGCTGGCGCTCGACTTCCGACAGCTCGGCCCAGATTGCCTCGCGGTTGGCGTGACCGTGTTCGCAAACTTCCTTGACGATGACCGCCACTTGCTGCGCGAATTTGGCATCGCCCTGAGCGATGGCAGCGCGGATGAATTCAAGGCATTCTTGGTGTGCTTGTGGGTCTAGCATGACTTCGCTGGGTTCATGAATTTCGACATCCCCCCCACTCTGTTGTGGGGTGGACTGGGGGGTGGATACTGTCACAGATGTTTCCGAGTTTATTAATACACAATTAGCTTCATCTGTGACAGCATCTAAAGCAGATGGGGTAAAGCTTTCATTCGATTTCACATTAACCTTTTTTGCTTCGACTTTTTGGTTCATTCTGGCGGCCGTCAGAGCAAACAGAGTGTTCCAATCTTCGGGCAGAGAGCAAATACGGACTGAGCCTTGCTTGGTTTTTTTCCAGGATGCTTGGGGCTGGTAGTGGTAGGTTCTAACGCGCTGGCCGTCCTCCCCCCGCATTTGACGGCAGACGAGGGTGATTCCTATCAGCCCCAGTAGGCGGTTAACGTATTTGATGCCGTCCTTGCCGGGTTCCCCTAATATCCTTCGAGCATCTTTTCGGCCTCCATCTTTTAGGAGTTTTTGTACTTCCGGTGAAGTGTTAGTCCAACCAGAATCAGTTAAAAACTGTGTGATATTAAGCTTACGAAGTGCCTCGCGCTTCAACCAGTTTGAATTGTGATCAGGTGCAAAATATTCGAGCTTTCCCGTCTCCCATTTCAATCTCTGCAAGTATTCATCATCGTCTGGATGGTTAAAGAGCCAAGCATTCTCTAATTGAGTAAGAAGCGCTCTGTCTTTACTCTTGACTCGGTGTACAAATTCCCATCTCCAAGTCTGCGTATCTTCAATCCCCGGAAGTTTAGCCTTGAGAAATGCTTTCTCAGCTTGGCATCGTTCCGGCCACCTTGCTTTGTTGCTCCGTGAGATTTCCTGCGCTTCCTCTAGTGAGATGTCGGTAGCGTCGAATATCTCCTGAGATTCCTTCTCTTTGTAAACCTTCTTTTTCTCAACGTGGTCGCCTGATTCATCAGCTCCGATTGTCGGTTCGTCTACTTCGTACCCGCCGTCCCGTAGGGCTTCAATCAAGAATGCTCTGAGGTCGGATTTCTCTAAGTTTTCTTGCGCTTCATAACGCAAGTAAGCGTGAAAAAGCGGGTCGTTAAATTGTTTATCAAGACTAGCCTTGACACTGCTATATAACTCTTCAGGAGTCAAGTACATACTTTCGAGCAAAAGGTTTGACTCTAACTGAATCTTAATTTGATTCTCGTAGTAAGAGCGCCTGTCAGGGTCATTGGTGGGGAGTCCAATCTCAGGACAGAGAACTGAAATCTGATTAATCGGATGCCTTACCCGCCGTAGCATCTGAATCAAGGAATTTACCCCCAGTAGTCCGCAGAATAAGCCGAATACATCAGTGAACTTTTCTCGAATGCTAATATCGAGTCCATTCTCTACGCTTGGGCTAAGAATAATCCAAGCTAGTTTCTTTTGCTCAATACAAACATCAGGATTAGTCTGTATTGCTATTGAATCGGGTTCCATTGAAGTTTTTGAGCAAATTAGCAGCCCTAGCCCTTTTTCTTTTGTAAGGGTTTCCGCAAGGGCTTCAGCTTCGGGAACACAACAGTCGGTAACAATTACTGGGCAATCTGAAGCCAGTATCTTGTTAATAAAATCTTGCTTTTCTGCTGGTGATAGTTTTGCATTTTCAGTTTTAAAAACGCTAACTTTAGGACAGTTTGCTGTGAATTTATTTAGGTGTTTACTGGTTATTTTGTTGCCTGCCAACTGCGTGACTAAATTGACCGTGTAATCTGTTAAATGACCATCCAACAAAACAATTCGACTAGCATCTTTACAGGCCTGACTAAACAGTCCCTTAATTGCTTCCCGATTGTGTTTCAGTGTATTACTCATCAACAGATGTCGGATGACACTTTCAGCTTCATCTAAAATGATTGTTGCGCCCTCGAAAATGCCAGAATCTAGCAATTTAAGTAGTGAATCAAAACACAAGCAGATACGGGCATCGGGGTTCCGAAGCATCACATAGCCGTTATGGATATCAAGATGATAGAAACCGCATTTCTCAGCCGTTTGTAATAACAGTCCGTTCCGGCTACCTATTACGATTATTTTGCCTTCTGGGTTGCTGGCAATAACATTCTTGAGCCATTGTGTTTTTCCAGTTGCCAACCCGCTCTTAATCCCCGTGATTGTGCCTGCTGCGGGTTCTAGTGCGTGAAAATATTGGGAATCAATCGTGCAGTGTGGAGTATATTTTCGGCTGTTGCGCCACTGTGTTTTGTGTTCTAACTTGGCTAATTCCTTGCAGGTTTTGCCGTTACCGATAACCGCGTCAATATCCCCGCCCGCAACTATAAAGTCGTCTGCACCTTTCTCCGGGCCCGGTAATTGGGCGATTGTAACGATTGCATTCTCAAACAGTTTGGCTGTGATGCTGGCTGCTTTGAACTCTGGACTTTGTGAATAGTCACCGCGCCGGAAGTCAAAGAGGATTGTAATTAAGCGATTCTTAGTATCAAACGGTTTCAAGGCTGCATGAAGTTCTCTTGCTGCTGCCTTCTGATAGTCTTTTCTTGAGTCAGTACAAAACACCCAAAACCCGCGTTTTGTGACTCTGTAGCCCGTATAAATCCCAGGTAGACCGATTGCTGCATAGCCTCTGCTAACGAGTGCTGCTGCCTTCTTTTCCCCTTCAGTAGCGACAACTGAGCAACCGCTTTCTATAACCCAATCCCAGAATCCAAGCGCTTCCCCGTTCAGCCCGACGGCTGGCATATCCGGCATAGCCAACTGTTCTTTGGCCGCTATCTCTCGCCATGTGGGAACATCCACTAACGGGCAAAAATATTCTAACGGTTTGCCTTTGGGTTGGTGATATTTACGGGCCCGTCCTTTCTCATCTCTGGCTAGTGGTGGCCCGGATAGCTGCCGGAACCGACCGTTAACGATGAAGCCCCCAACACCCTCGCACTTGCTGTAGTTCCTGCGGGCCTGAGCGCTGACATCGCCAGATTTGAGAATCTTGTCGTTATCACGGTAAACCAGGTCGTAGACAGGGAGGCCATTCGCAGGCTCGAAGTTAAGCTCACAAATTTTTGGCTTGATACCAGACCTGACTACGCAATCCTGATATACAAGGTTTTTTACAGAGTCTAAATCTGTGCCAGAAAGCGTTACAATAGGCTCAGATAAATTCTTTACAGATTTAGTTGTCTTTTCGTCAGTACATGACATAATTAGTAGGAAGTCTTCACAACCTGTTAAGGTGTGAAACGGTGAATCCTATCTCTGGAAATCCGCCAAGATAAACGCAGAGGTAGGGTGAGCAATCCTCAAAACCATAACGCCTGTGGCAGTTGCCGGGGGCGTTTTGTTTGGTCTAGTTGAGGTACTAGACAGAACGCTAAATACTTACTAGACATCTGCTAGCAATTAACTAGCACCTTTAGAATCCTTTGTCCGCTTGGCTTGCGCTGATGCGGGCTTTGCTTTGGCTGTTGGAGCCTTGGCTGGGGCCTTGGTCGTTGCTGACTTGGGCGCGGGTGCATCTTCGGACGGTTCGGGGGGATTGCGCTTCCAATACGCTGCAAGCGCTTCTCCCAATAAGATTGCCGTCATTTGACTTTTGGTACGCATTTCGCGCTCGGCTACTCGTTCCAGGTTATCCCAAGTTTCATCTGGAACTATAGCGTTTAACCTCTTAGACATTAGTTCATAACTCATAACCTCCCTACCATCATCGTATGCTTTGGTAATTCCTATGAGGATGTCACACAGTTGCCTCATATATGATATGATAACATACATGAACGCAATAAAGCCACTTTGAGGCGTAAAACAGCTATCTGTACATTCCCGTGCGGTTGCCTCAAATTGAGTTTAAAAAGCGCCTAAAACCTTTACGCCACAAGGCAAAACCGAACCATGCAAACTGAATACAGACAAACCACTGCTGACGCTACACAGCGTTGCGTAGCTGCGACGCGCACACAGTTAGCCGTTGACCCAGGGAACCGTTTTGTTAAGTGGGTGGACGGCCAAACTCTCCACTGCATCCCTTCCTATGTGAAGGAATTAGCAGACTGGGAAGAAGGTGGGAACGACGGTCAGAGCTACGAAATTGGATTCGATGGCAAGCGTTATATTATCGGTCGGCTGGCGCAGCTCATGGGGGGTTCACCTGCTTTTGAAGTGGGTAAAACGGATCTAGCGCACCTGCTGATTCTCCCCGCTCTTGCCAGCGACAGCCCACAGCGTATCGAACGACTCGTCATCCCAACACCGGATAGTCGGCATTCGTTAACCATTGCCAAGCTCAAACAGTTGGAGGCCACGCTCGAATTTTCCGTTAACGGTCACGACTGCTTGGCAACTATTCGCAAGATTGAGCCCGTAGACGAGTGCCGAGGCGCATTTGATTTCGCCCAGCGACGTTCTATTTGGCGTTACCCCAATCGCAATAACGGCATCGTTGATATCGGTGGCGGAACAGCGATTGCTCGGCTGTTTATGCCCGGTGGCGGGTTGCTCCGGGACGCTGACATCGTGCTACCTGGTACATCCCATTTGGCTCAACGTTTGGCAGCAGCAATTCTCCCCAAAGTAGGCTCAACTGCCGACGCGGGGATGCTGATGGATTCAATCGCTTCTAACAACTACATCTACGGAACTACAGGGATTGATTTCTCTCGTGAATTTGTAGCAGTCAGAGACGCTTGGGTTGCTGATATTAGGCAGAAGTTAAACGCGAACTGGATGAAGCATTTATCCGGCTTGGGTGAGTTGATTATTATCGGCGGTTCTGCCAGCTTGTTACAGCCAATGTGTGAGGCTTCAAAAGGACGATTTAAAGTTGCTCCACGACCTCAATTCTTTAACCTTTACGGACTCAATAAGGAGCAAAACTAAGATGGCACAAACACGCGCCGTTATGCCCAGTAAATTTTTGCCTCTAGCGGACGAACTGCTTGAGGTGACTGGGGTCAACGACTATTCCACGTTAATTAGTGTGTTGCTTTCAAGGTATGGCGAACACCTAAAGCAGACTTGGAATATGGCTAATTTAGCGCCAAGTCCACAGCCTACAACTGACCATTTTGCAGCACCTACGGCTGACCATTTTTCAACCGAACCTCCAGTTTTAACAGGATTTTAATCACATGGTACGAATCATAAACGGCGTAGTCTTTGAAGACGGCAAACCAGGCAAGCGAGTCATCAACACCAACGGCGGAAACTACGTCGAAAAGATTGAGGGCGATTTCATTGCTGGCACGGTTATAAACCACAATTCAAAACCCAAAGAAACCCGCGCCGATTTGTCCAAAGACGGCGAGGCGATTGACGTTAAATCCGAGGAGGTTTAAATGACTAATCCGACGGCTTCAGAGATTGTTTTTGCTCATGTTCATAGCAATCCTGAAGCCTTCCTCGTAGCCCTCGAAAGTGTACCGCCAGAGACTAAGAAAGCAGTCCTCGACTATATGCAAACCTCGCCCAAAATAGGCGAGGAGCCAGAGCAAACCAATCCAACTGAGGAAACTAAGTAATGCTTGACGATGATGATAAAAACTTCGACAAAAACGTGACACGGCTGATGGTTGGCGGTGCGCTTGTAGGTGGCGCTCTTGTCTTTGCTGTCGGGTTTGACACGGGCTACCAAGCTGGAGCCAAGCGGGTTCCGCAGCCCACGATTGTACACGGCAACCTAACCATTAACAACAGCATCAATCTGAATTCAGATGATGCTGGTAGCGTATCGAAATAGGAGGAATTAGCGATGATGACTGATGCAGATTTGACTCCCTTTGAATGTTCTGATTTCTTTGATGGAAACACCGAAGCTGATGCCTTCAATTCAGGTGGAATTGAACCGGATTATATCAAGCGCCATATTGAGCGCATCCCGCACTATGGGGACGATTCTCGGTATCGCTTGGCATCGCATTTAGATATGTT
This sequence comes from Microcoleus sp. BR0-C5, assembly GCF_036705045.1. Lineage (NCBI taxonomy): Bacteria > Bacillati > Cyanobacteriota > Cyanophyceae > Oscillatoriales > Microcoleaceae > Microcoleus > Microcoleus sp. BR0-C5. The sequence continues at coordinate 7,139 of NZ_JAUBTR010000105.1, read as the reverse complement.
CGACGACTTGAACCCAAATGGCTCTTTAACCGACGAACAACGGCAGGCTGTAGATGATTTTGTAGCCAATTATCAGCCCGATTCTGATGATAAAGATGGAGGGCCTGAAATGGATTTCCCTGAGTGCCAATACGTGATGCTTGGCGTTGACCTAGGGACGGCGACTGAACTTGGTGACAGTTGGCGACGGGGCGAATCCTTGCCTGTTATCGGGCGCGCCGAAGCCGACCGACTGAGTAACAGGCTCAATCAAACAACAAACCAGCGGGTCGCCGTCGAAAAGTAACCCGCTGGCTTGCAATCCGTCTCCCCCGTTAAAAGGGGAGACTTCGGGTTCACCGTACAAGGCATCCCAATAAGGAGAATATCACATGAGTTTAAAATTCAGAGTAGCTGCCACACCGGGCGCTGCCCACGTAAAGCGCGAATTTGGCTACCATTCCGGGCCCCTCACCCCAGACATGGTGCATGAAGCTGCACGGGAAGCAAAAGTATTGGATCTACAGAAGCAGCTCAGAACTGCCTACAACCGCCACGATGCCAAGATTCGCGCCAACAAAGTAGAGATTGAGCGCTTGACCGCAGAAGCCATTGAGAGTGGGCTGACCGACGTGGCTCAGATTGATAAATACGTCTCAAAAGCAATTGTTGCATCCGCAAAATATGACCAGCACGTCGCCGATTTAACCCAAAAACTTCAGCACGAATTGGGGCTTGTAAAGGTGCAGGGCGCTAGCAATCAAACCCTCGAAAACATCGGCTTTAGGCAGCGCTTACTGCTTATCAAAGCGAATCACACAGCCAAGGGACAGATTCAAACTAACGGGTTCCAACAAAGCCTAAAAGAGATTCAGGCATCGCCCCAAAAAGCCATAGCAATGCAGCAGAAACGCTCGGCTTTCAATAACTACATCAACGCGAAGGACTTCGACCCCATTCCCGCTGTACCGGGCGCTTCCGGTGCGGGCAACTCTGGCATGGGTAACAACTCTAAAGGCTTGCTAGACGGGCTTTTAGGTTTCTTCTCTGGTCGCAATTAATACACGGTAGCAGCGGGTCAGAACGGCCCGCTTTTTTGTATGTACTCGCAAGAATTTGACGCTTCAGAATTCGGTTCAGATTTCGACTATTTAAATGCAGGAACTCCCGAACAGTTTGAGCAACCAAACCAAGCTCAGGCATCCGAAGTAACTGATATCGAACGATATTGGAAGTTGACAGGAAACTTGGGGGAGTTCGGCGCTTATTTCAGTGGTGGATTAGCTGGAAGCCTTATCATTCGGGGAATTCCAGCACTAATTCCTGCTGCTGTAATTCTTATCCCTGGTATTGGTTTGGGGCTGGCAATATTTACTGCTTCCTCTAAAGGTTCCGCACAAGTTCGCGCACTGCTAATCCTAATTGCCATCGGCACGGCCCTGATTGCGGGTAATTGGGATGCGTGGCTAGCTTGGATAATTGCCAATTCCCAAATGTTGATTTTTGGGTTTGTTGTAACAGTCGTCACTCTTGGTTTTGTAGGTACTCAGATTTGGAGCAAATTAAACAATGCTAAGTAATATAAATCAGCCAATTGTTGCAGGTTTGCTGGGCGCAAGTTTCGCCGGAATTGTTGGTGCTACAGCTTTGCAGTTTAACGACAGAATCGAGTACAGGATAGGCAACAGAATTGAATCTCAGCCAGCTTGGTTAGTTCCCCCTAAAGCTGAATTCAGAAGCCTTGAGCGCGGGTACGGTGGCATTAAAATCTTGCTTGCTCTGCTGGCTACTGGGGGCATGACGACAGCGATGCTCATCGCCCGAAGTGAGGGCAAAAAAGAACCAATGAGGCAGCGGATTATAGCCTATCAGCAAAAGGCTCAGGAATTTAATTATGCTGCTGAATCGGCGTACCAGATGAGCACAACCGCTACCAGATACAAGAAGCTTGCAGAAGCAGATGAACGGGCATTTGAGGATGAATTGGAAACAGCTTACTGTGAGAGCTTAGGCATCAGCCCGCAAGAGCAGCAAGCCCTACTCACTGGCACTGCGACGCTGGAATCGGTAGCCAACCCATCGGATAAAGTAGAGGCTTCAACAGTGCCAACAATTAAGCCAGCAATCGAGCCGAATTCTAACCTTGAGTTAGCCCGACAAACAGCCAGTAAAGTCTTGAATTCCCTAGCAGCTATTAACACATCAATCTTTCTGGCCGGCCCTACTCGCACAGGGAAATCTCGCACCCTGCACAAGTGGTTAAGAGACACAGGGACACGCTTTCCAGAGGCAGAAATTTATGTAATCGCCCAGAAATATGAAGATTTCCCCGGCGTTCCGAGACATCAAATTGCCATATTTGACCCGCTATTTCCAGAGGAGTCAATGAAGTTTTTGGATGAGGTTTACGAGAAGTTACAGCGTCGGAAATCCCAACCAGCAACCGAGGAAACGTACCGCAATCGACCAATCAAATTAATACTTGAGGATTGGTTCGCGACTCACCAGTGCTTAGTCCAGAAACGGAACGCACAGCTATGGGAAGATAAGGCTTCTAAGTTGGGAAGTATTGCGACTGTAGGGGGTCAGTATAACGTCGGTTACTTCATTTGCACCCAGACTTTTAACCTTGCTTCTAGTGGGGTTGCTGACTCAAACATCCGTCTCAATCTGGCGCTTATTGCTCAAGGTTTGGTACGCACTACGAGCAACGATGAGGAGCAAGGTTCTTATGGAGTAATTGAACAGTTGTTGAACAATCAAAAGGTCATTGCCAGCAAGGAAACACGAGACAAACTCACAGCGAATTTGAAGCAATTGATTCCGGTTTCGATGACCGAACAAACCCCAATAATTCTTTCCACTATTGGCAACCCGGTACTCGGTTTGATGCCAAAAATAGAAATAAGAATTGAAAGCAATCAAGCCTCGTCTGATGGCGTTTCAGGGCGCGAGAGTGTGGAACAGTCGGAACAGTCTGGAACGCCTTTAGACAGCCCCGGAACAGACACCCAAAAGCCCGGAATACCTTACGGAACAAGGGCGGAACGCATTTCAACTATGTTTAGCGGGATTATGGGTGGAACGGTCGAAACGGCTGTTTTTGCCACAGACTCTCCCTTGGAACAGGATGAGAAGATGGAGCTAGCAAAACTTATCATTGCTCAGGATTTAGGGATTGAGAGAACTATCTGGATACTCTGGAATATCCGCCGGGGCGGACGCAATCATGACCGATATACCGACGCGAGAGAAGCATTAGAACGGCTAACAAAAGGAGAGGACAACCCCAATGCTCAATAACCTAATTCGCCTTTTGCCCGACTGCATTCTTGACCCTATCTACGACGCTATTTTTGCAGAGTTTGTACGGCGGGGCAACATCATTTTTGAGTATGAGTTGACTGACAACGACCGCAACTAAAGGAGAATAAAATGAAGCTCAAAAAAGGCGACCAAATCTACATCAAAAATTGCATCATGAAGCCTCACAGCGATGCTCCTAATTCTGGCTTTGTGAAGAGCGAAATCAAGCATGAAGCCTCGGCGGAAATCATTGAATATCCCGGCGCGTGGTACGTCATTGCTCCCGCCTCAGTCGCAGTTGATAATGAAATTTGCCGTTTCTGCCGACGCATTTATCGTTTCAATAATCCCGGTCCTCGCGCTCAATGTGAGTGCAGGGGGGAGGAAATTTAGGATGATTAGCACTTACCTAATCTCAGTCCGCCCCAAGTGGGCGGATGCTTTCTTCCTAGACCGCGAACCCAAAACAATCGAGTTCAGAAAAGGCAACTTTGGAGCATCCCTAAAACCGGGCGATACCATCGCAATCTATTCAACGATGCCTGTAGCCGAACTAATAGGAACCGTGCGAGTTTCCATGCGGGAAGCATTGCCTATAAGTGAACTGTGGCAACTCTCTCAGCAAGGCAAACTGGCACGTATATCTGAAGCGCAATTCAACGCTTACTATGCCAATCAGTCATCAGGTATTGGGGTTTGGGTTGATAGCGCCGAACTGCTACCGAAGCCGATTCCGTTGTACCGATTGCGGGAAGAATGGAGGGCAAATTGGAACCCGCCACAGCAGATTCAAAAACTAACATCCGAACAGCTTGCATTCATCAAAGGAAAATGAACAATGAAGAAGCCAAAAATTACAAAGATTGAAATTGCAATCCCCAAGCCAAAAATCACTCAGATTTCGGCTCAGAGCCATCCTGAAATCTGGCAGCTACTCGCGCCCACAGAGAGGCAGAAAGAGCATGGATAATTACGCATTTGACTTTGAATTCATCAGGGGCCAGTATCACTATCAAGCTGGCGGGAAAAAGGAAGATTTGCAAGCTCCGGCTGCTCGTGCCGGATGGGAAGCCGAGAAGTTCTGGCATGAGAAAAAAGTGAGCAAAGCCGAATCGAATTAAGCCCTCACCAAGCCCGCAGTCCAAACGGTTTTTTTTGTGCCTAAATGCGTCGGAATTTCGTCAGTTTGAGTAGTGCTTGAGCATCTCCTTAAACGCGCCTATTTCCGCAGCACTCAGCACCTGTTTAGTGAGTCTCCAAGCCTTTCTAAATTCCATGTGTTGTTCATCGGCAACTTCTGGGAGAAGTAGCGCTGGGTTGGTGGTAGTGGCAATTTGAAACAACTTAATGGCTAGCAGCCCTCGCTCCATGTCCGCGTCCACTCGTTCTATGCCTCTGGGGGTATACTTCGATTCTGCCTTTAACTTCAACCAGTTTCATCCGCATCCCCACCGAAAAACACGAATCAAGCAGCCGGAAACCCAAAAAAGCCGAATCACACCTCAAGCCTCAGCATCACCTCGCTATGCCCTCAGAGCCATACGACTCAAGACTTTGCTCCTACTTTAGGAGTAGAGGTTTTGATTTCGTTTGATTCGGTTTTAGGTGGGATGCCGAATCAAACTTTTAACGAAGCCACGCGGGTTTCACCCGATTTTAGCCTCAATTTCGGTGAGTTTGATTCGTTTTGATTCTTGTTTTTGAAGCGGGGCGGGAATTTTCAGTCCAGGTATGCAGACGGCTCGACTTCAGTTTCCTTGTTGGCGGATCTATCGCGACAGTTATAGACGCTCAAACCAGAAAGCCCCAACTATTAGGATGTAGTGAGCTATTTCTTAACATTTTAGGTATGATGCTTTGACTAATAATTTAGAAAGCTAAACTATTAAAATATAATAGGCATCTAAACTATTAGGATATAGTGAGCTTTTTTTAATAGTTTAGAGGCTGGCATATTCACTCATTAGAGCATCCCATCTAGCAGTTCCGTGACCTCGCACTGGTCGCGGGTCATAAGTCCTTGCCAAAGTATTAAATCCACATCGCATATTGTTGATTCCAGGTTTCTCTTGACAGGTAAAGAAAACCCGCCTTCGAGTACAGTGAAGAAAGGCGGGAAAACTGTTAAACTTTGATGAAGCTGTAGGAGTTCTAAGCCCTGCGTTAGGATATTAGCAGTATCCTGCCGCCTTGAGAGCTGGTGTCCGCTTGATTTTTACACAAAAAACTTCAGCATCAAACTGGGTAAAATATGGTGTATGAAGTACCGCCACAACCTTGTACCAATCGACGCTATCAGATATCGCGATGAACTCTCCAACTACGGGCACACGCCCAAAGTGGAGTTTTTTTCTGTTTTCCTTTTCATCTTCATCTGGGTCGCAGATATTTAAAAAAACTTTCATTGGGAAGTAAGCTCCTTGGATGACATAATTTCAAACCCTATCAGGAATTGAAACCAAGCACACTTCATGCCGTTTGGTTCCATTTGATACGGCTTTTTCATTACGGTCACGACGGAACCTACTTCCAATCGAGTCATGCACACAGCTCGGTTGAAGATTCCTTCCTCTCCGAGCAGGCGATATTCTGTTCGCGGTCGGCAGAGCCGATTGCCTTCGGCGTCAACTGCCAGAACCAGAATCGCCCCAACTATGGCAGTTGGGGCTTTTTTGTTAACTCAAAACATCCCGTCTAGCAAGTCAGTAACAGCTCCCTGGTCACGGCTGCGGTTGTCGTCATAAATCATGAGAGTGTCAAGCTTTCTGTGCCTGCTGAGTTTCTGCACCTTCCGCACGTTCCCGTCTGTTGCGTCCAGGGCTGCTGTAATGGCACTGTGCCGGATGCGGTGTGGACTCATAACCTTCTCAATCCCTGCCTTTTTAGTCCTGGTTTGCACCAATTTATAAAGCCCGTCCCCGGTGAGCCGATGACCGAGGGCTGCATAATTCAGAGCCACAAATAGCGGGTCAGTCTCTCCAGCGCTTCCAGGTCGAACTGCCAGCCAGTCAGTAATGGCTTGAGCGGTAGCTGCGCCCAAATCAACTGTCTCATATTGTGTGCCTTTACCCTTGCCAAGAATTCGTAAAGTCCTAGCGCCAAGTTTGAAATCGGCTAAGTTTAATTGACTTACCTCATTTCGTCTCAAAGCATTGCCCCACAAGAGTCTGAGTAGTGCATAATCGCGCTTTCCGGCTACTGTTTCGCGGTCGCAAGTCGATAAAATGCGCTCAAAGGTTGCTTTATTAATGCCTGTTGTGTCACGATATTTAGCGATAGTTTCACCTTTGACTCGTGCCAGATTATAGTCGCAAACACCCAAATTCAAGCCCATAGTAACTAACGATTTTATGGCAGCTAATCTCCTGTTAATCGTAGCCTCAGCGAGGGGCTTTTTGCGTCCTTCTCCTGACATCATACCTGCCTTCCACTTGAGTACCAGCGATACAGCATCGCGCTCTGGCAGTCGCAAGAATGCGTTCACGCTAGCTTTAGTCGGCAGTTGCCCAGTCACAGTCGCGAAGAAATCCCGCACGTCTCCGGCGTAAGTCCGCTTGGTGTTAACGCTCCGCTTGTCTGCTAGCAGTTGGGTCAGTACGTCAGGGTCACGGTCGAGCTGGGGGAAGGTTAGCAGTTGGGGGCGGTTAATGGTGGCTAGTGCAGTTGGGGTCATGGCTGGTTGATTGGTAGGGTAGGGTAGGGTAGCGATGAGAACTATTGAAAAGAGCGATTATCAATAGTTCGATGGGTTTAAAAAAATGCCCCATACTTTGCCGACATGGGGCTGCTTACTGCGAGTCCTTAACCAAGGGCCCGCAGGTCAACATTTGTAACGATGGCTTTTAACCTCGCTG
>NZ_JAUBTR010000104.1:15388-16979 GCF_036705045.1 Microcoleus sp. BR0-C5 | reverse complement strand
ATTTTAATAATTTTAGGAATCGCGTATTAGCTTGCTTTTCTGATTAGATAAACTTATAACCATAAGTTCAGGAGAGCTGATCGCATTATAAGTTTCAGAAAACTTAGCCGTAACTTTCCTTTATCGGTATCGGTATAAATATATCTCCCAACATTGCTTGCTACGACTCATTCCTGCTTTTTGTGCAAGCTTCCTCTCTGGCATAAGTTTGAGTTTTCATGCGTTTTTTGCTGCGAATAAGCCCCCAAATTCAGCTAAGAATTAAGTTGAGTTTGCACAAGTTTACTCGCACATTCTCATAAAAAACAGCAAAAAACGCATGAAAACGCATGAAAAGTCAGCCCCAAAAAGTTAATTTTGAGGTTTTTTCCTGTCCCGGTACACTTAATATCAATTTAATAATTTAACAGCAAGCTCTACACTCCAATTTTAGGCAAATGTAGCAGAGGCTCAAAAGTGGTAGCATTTATAGCAAGCTGTACTTTCACAATTGAGCAAGCCGAACTAATTGAAAAGCTGTTAAGGTTGCCTAAAAAATAGCGGCCTCGTTATTAGCCATTCAGCTATTGCATATTAATGTATCGGACAAAGGCGGTAGCGTTTTTCTCTTTTTGAGTTGCAGTTCAGTTTGTTTGGCTTTATTGAAGGCAGTGCTACCGCACGGTTGTACTTGATTTCAGAGAGAGTGCGTGAGCCGGAGCCCCTCTAAGCACCCAGGCCCTAGCGATATGAGTTTTCACGCGGCATTACATAACGTTGAACCAGCATGATTGGTTAACTTGAGAACTCAGGGAAGCGCTCGCCACCCATGCTACCCAGGTGTGACGGGGCAATTGATGCCAGTGTTGCCAGAAAAGTCGCCACAATAGTATGAGCAATCGGCACAGTTGAAGAGCGGGTAAAACCAAGCCTTTTGAAACACTTGGCTAACATCGCATCAGTGGTATTGATTGGGAGGCACAGTTGAAGAGCGGGTAAAATTAAGCCCCTTGACACCCCAGCCCCAGTTTTTAGGTAGTTGTGGCGATAGCTGCACGGCGATCGATTCAAAGCCAAACCTTTGTGGTGATTTGAATCATTTTGACTTTAAAAACTACAACTCGCGACTCGACTCCGCTGCCCTTACTCGAATATCCGAAGCAGCCTGCAAGTCGCTACCACTGGCTCACCATTGACCCTATCAAGTCGATGCTCGCTGTGATTATCGTTCGTCCGACAGCTAGCAAGAGCGCGATCGCCTTGCACTTAGGATTACCGCATTCATGAGGGTGCATTATTTCTCTTTCTGCACGTAAAAGTCAGGTTTGTGATCACAAAAACATTGCTTGCTACCGAGAGAGAACAGCCAAAACCGACCTCAACAGGCAAAGGCACGAACAGCACAAAAAAGCAGCAGTTTGACCGACAAATTCAGGCATTTGCAGGATATTTTCGGGTAAATACAGGTAAAATGCAGCCCCTGCAAATACCTGCAAACGCCTGACTTTATACTGCAAACGCCTGACTTTATACTGCAAATGCCTGACTTTAGGGCGCACAACAATTAGTGATTTTTTAGCGTTTTTAACAAAAACTGAATTGAATTAATAGT
>NZ_JAUBTR010000104.1:0-15288 GCF_036705045.1 Microcoleus sp. BR0-C5 | reverse complement strand
CAAGTTGCTGCATCTAAATTGAATTAATAGTCAAGTTGCTGCATCTAAATTGAATTAATAGTCAAGTTGCTGCATCTAAATTGAATTAATAGTCAAGTTGCTGCATCTGGATTGAATTACAGCAAGCGTATCTTTTCGCTTGGTCACTCAACTCAAAACCTTGACGCACCTTTGCTTTCAATCTGCTTGCCACCCCGTCAACACCCCCCCTGGTGGATTCCACCTGATTATTGATTCGGTACTGAGACTCAGAATCACGCCTTCAACGAATTCTTTGACTTGCTCGCTCGCAGCAGCCGCTTCTCGCGTTTAGAGGGTGTAATTTCAGGAAGTTGATAGGCGGTCACCAGTCGCTGCGACGGGCGGTCAATTCCTCCCGCAACTCCCCCACATCGGGCGGTTCCTGTTCGTACTCAGCTCTTCTTTGGAACACTATCCGCGAAGATTCTAAATTTTCAAGTTTTCGGTTTGCGGTGGCGATTGCGAGTTTCGCCTGCGATATTTGATGCTCGCGGTTGTTCATGATGCGATTGATGGCGGCTTCTCTCGACGGTGCGAGTCGCGAACAGATAAGTCTGCTGGAATTCGACAAATGTTTTCATGGGAATAACTCACTTACTTGGAGTGAAGCTGACTAAGAGCCAAGATCGATATAGAGAGACGAAAGCCTAGACGGGACAAGGCTCGCAGTGTGTTCTTGGATTAAGCCCAATCTTCAGATTCGGGCGAAAATCTCCCGTCGGAGTCTGAAAGCGGCTTGAAATCTGGCAGCAAATCAAGCTGATGCGCTTCAGTATCTGCTGTGAAGATTGGCAACTCCGGTTCTGGCTCTGATTCCAATGGGGCGTGAGGCACAAATGACTGTTCCCACTCCTGCTTCGAGAGTTCGATTTCTGTCACTGCTTCTGTTGTCGGCTGTTCCCACTCCCGCTTCGAGAGTTCGATTGGGGCAGATAGAGTTTTTGGCTCGGACTCGACCGGGGCGGGGGTGTGAGGTAACTGTTTCGGCTGAAGCTGAGCTTCTAACTTAGCTAGTAGCGCTTTAAATACAGTTCGCTCACTCGCCGTCAACGCGAACCAAACTTTTTTTCGGTTAGCGAAACCTTTGTCGCAAGTTTCCGTGAGACATTTTTTCACGGCATCGGTAACTAGGGAGTCAGATTGTGTAACCGCGAACCGCATCAGGTTAACGAGTTCTAGTTCCTCTTCGTTGAGATTTGAGTCGGCCGCAAATTCTGAAACTAAGTAACGCCCGTTAAGGTTGAATTGCTTGGTAGGTTTACCTCCAATGACTGAAATCTCGCGGTCAAGCTCAATCCGGCACAGCCCATCGCTCCACACCTTAACTACGGTAGCCCGCTCGTCTATATATTCTTGAGTTGGATACTGGGTCGAAACTTTTACTCGCTCGCCGACATTCCAATTCACCATCGGGATGCTCGGCGGCTCTGTTGGTTCGGTTGGCTCTATTGGTTTGGATTCCTCCGGGGCGATCGTCCCTGGCTCGGATAGCTGAGGGTTGTTACAAGTTTTTGAGCTGTTACAGGATTGTGCTGAGGACTCAAAAGTGTGTGTAACAGTTGTGGTTACAGGAGTTACATCAGTTAAGGGCTCACCTTCAGCCGTGTTATTAAGATCATCTGTGATCTCGTATGATGAGGTCTTTTCATACTGGCTACTTTCATCCTGTAACGCTGTAACGTCTGTAACCATGCGGGTTGTAGCGTTTTTAGATGTTGTAACAATTTCAGAATTGCTTGTAACGTCTGTAACCACAACGGTTTGGGCTATTTGAGAATGTGCTGGAATTTCTGCAATCGCTGAAGTGCCTGTAACCGTGCGGGTTTGAGTTAATTCTTGCAATCCGCCATCAGCACAAATAGTTTTGATGCAAGCCCAGTTCGGGATGTGCGGTCGGTTGCTGCCACCTTCATCCTCCGCGATGGCTACATCAACAAAGCACGGTAAAATCTGAAGTCCCCGCCACTGAGCCGGAATGCGCTTGATTTTGTCGCCTTCTCGCACAACCTCGGAAGCTCGCCAGTGATTTGACAATACTCGCTGCAAGTGGTGAACGAATTTGTTGTAACCGCTTGGCAAGAGATTGTGGGCTTTGCAATATGCCACATACCAACTGTGCAGGTCGCTGCCGACGTAACTATCGCCCCCCGCTCTCAAACAGCGATCGACAAACGAACGGACGCTATCCCCTAGAATTGCGCCATCCTGTTTCAACGCGACAATTGACGGGTTGGTTGACGGTACGAGCAAAATGCGATTGCGTTCTGTCTTGTCCATTGATAGCGCCCAACCAGCGATCTCACCCAGCTCTGCCGATAGTTTGCGGCCTAGCTCCGGATCTTCGATGCTTGCCGTTCGGGCGCGGGTTTGCAACGGAATGCAGCGCCTGTCCCAACCATCGCCACTGTTCTCCGTTTGGATGTGTTCGACGGAGGCGATCGCAAATCGCACGTTCCATTTTTTTTGGTAAGCCGATGCAGAAAATAGAGCGCGTCCCGAAATGCCGCCATTGTCCACCAATTCGTAAAAAGCTTTGAGCCCGCTCAGAAATCCGCCAGCATCGGGGATGTAAAACAAGGATTTACCAGTTAATAATTGATGCCGGCCTTCAGGTTTTGTCAGTTCGGTCAAGCTATTGGAACTAACGCTGTTTTCTTCGCCAAGTAAGTTTGCCCAAGTCCGCAGCATCACGCCTTTCCCGCTACCGCTATCCCCAATCAAGTAAGCAAACTTCCCGTAAGGTGCGGTTGGGTCTAAGTACATCGAAGTTACGGCCCTGATGACTTCTACTTGCTCGACACCGTAGGCAGAAAGTATGAATTGCTTAAATTCGGCTGGACATTCTGACCCCGGAACGTAATCGCAGGGGGAACAAGAAAGCAGGTAATGTTCCTTGTCGTGTGGGAATAGTTCGCCAGTTCTCAAATCTACAGTACCGTTGGAGAATGATTTGAGGTGGTTCCGAGAAGTGTCAACCTTCTGGTGCAGCACCTTCCGGCAATATTTAAAAGCCGAATCTAAGAATTTGTTGGTGCCGAACTTAAACTTTTTGCCAACTTCTGCTGTTTCGTAGCAATTCTCCGTAAAGTCGCCGATGAGTTTGTTCACGTCCGCTTCATCTTGCAATTGCCAATAGCGACCGTTCCATTGGTAGAAAGCATCATTGACAACTATCCAATCATCTCCGAATAAATTCTTGAGGCAGTGTACCTCAAACGTTGTGGACTTGGGGACTAAGTATCTGTCTCTAGTTCCACCGCTGCCGCCGTCGCCTCCAAAGGTTTTTGATTCCCAGTCCTTAAAAGTAACGGACGTGGCCAGCACTTTTCTAAAAGCTTCAATGCTCTTTCGTTGAATCAAATCGTCCATGCCTTTTGTCTCGCCTTCGGTGCCCGCATCCCAACCTCCAGTTGCACTGTAGACCGGAACGTCGAACTTGAGCAACTGTAGACCGAGTTTCCTCTGTTCCCAGGTGACGTTTGGGTTGGTGGCTGCGTCGGCATCGAAGGCAAAGATAAACCCGAAGCCAGCACGGGCGTACTTTTCTAAAGTTTCGACCAAGTAGCGCTTGCCTTGAATGTCTCCTTTTTTAGAGGTTAGACCCATTGAAACGCCCAGCAGTGCAATAGTTGGGATGTCGTTAGCGCACCCGGCGATTCCTTTGAACGGGCCTTCAGTGAGGACAATGCACGGATGGTCGTTGATGCGGTAGCAGTGCTGTTTGAGATTTTCGGTATCCCAGTAGTTTTTGTCGGTGGGATGCTGGGGCAAGAATGCGTCGTATTCTCCCACTGGTGTGCGATATTTGGGCGCTTTTTTGCAGCTTTCTGATTTCCAAGGCTTGTCTGGCCGGAACTGAAATTGTGTGCCTGCACCGATAAAGAAGATGCCACCAGACTTGGCCGCGTAACCCAAGTAAACTGATGCCTCATCCGCAGATACGGTGCGGCAGTTGGCGTAACTCCAATCATTCAACAGCCCCCGGCTCTCAATGTGGCTCTTGTGTTTGGGGCAAAGGTACGTGGTAGTTGATAAAAATTGATTTGCAACAACGTTCATAGATGCCTCTCTCGCTACTCATAGCGGTGCTAACTGGTTTTTTTGCAAAAACCCGCTAAATGTAGAAGAGACGGCTCTGCTGTAACTACCGTTGATGTGCAAAGGTGCAAATTTGGCGGTAATGGCAGAAATAGACTATGATGAATCTAAAGTTTTTTATTTTTGATTGTCTGCCGTCTCTTCTAACAGATAGCGGACTTTTTTTTGTCTGGTCTAATCGTTGGGGGCGGTCGCTTGTTGACAACAGCCTTTTCAAATTCTATACCCGGACGTATTGCGAGCGAGCGTTAGCTGGCAAAGAATTTCCGAATCGAAAAATCCTAATTGTTGCAGAGCGCAATTAACCCGGTTCATCCTCAGATCCCGGAATTCTCCAAGGGTTGATGCCGTTTTCTCTAAGCAGGCGCTCGTAGTAGTCGCGTTCCCACCGGATTTCGTCTTCAGCAGAGTAAGCGTTGCCCAACATTCGCAAGTCGCGTTCGAGTTGCTGGACTCGCTCGCCAAGCAGTTCGTTGCGTTCGGATTCGGTGCGGGTAACGCCGAAAGCTATGTCAAATCGGCGCTCTAATGTTTCAGTACCCAAAGCCACAACTAAGTCAAAAGCAGGTTTAACTCCTCTGTAACAGCGGTAAATCCAGTAAGCATAAACAACACTTAAGGGCCATCCCCGAATGCGAGTTTGTCCTCTGACTTGTCCCGTGGGGTCAACTTCAAAAGTTTCTGGCGTAAAACCCTCACCCAGTATGGCTTTACCCTCCTTAGAACCTAAAAAGTTTCTGGCGTAAACTGGATCATCCCCAATACACTCAGCCGCCTGTGTTTGGCTCATCCGGTAACTGCCGTCTGGCAACATAAACCCATCGACTGTGAGGGAACCTATTTGCACGGAAGCCCTGACGGCTCTAACTGATTCACTCATCAAAAACTCCTTTGACGCTTCATCGCGCTCTACGTGGCCTATACACTAAACTCCGACAGTCCAAGCTTGGTGTATACGAAAGTTCAACCTAGTTTTTCAAGTAGTGTTTCCCATTCCATAATTTGATTTTTTAGCAATTGAACCCGATCGCCCTTAGCCTTGCGCTTGAGAAACAAACCCCTGCCAGCAAGTTCTTCGCGGGCTAATGCGATACTCTGCTCCAAGACTTTTGGTCAATTCCTCCCTATCCTCCTTTGCTATTTCAGTATCGGTCATCCCCACCATCTGACGGGCGAACTGTTCCAAGAATTCAGAGCGCGATATGTCAAGAGCCTCAGCCCTGGTGTCGATCGCCTTCATCGCGGTGGGAGTTACAAAAATGCTGTAGCGCTCTTTGTTTTCGCCCCAAGCGCTGCGTTCTGCGGGTTTTCTGGTCATTTGTCTGTGTATGCACAACAATTTTCATCATAGGGCTTGACAATACCCAAATAAAAGTGCTATGTATGTGCATACATAAGCATATTTGTGCATACACAGGCATAGTTTAACACCAAAATCAAACCCCGCTCCCTCTGACTGGAAATCTTCTGGGGCGGGGTGTGGCACTCACATTAATGAGGTTTTTCAATCATGACACAAATACCGATACCGCTAACGGTTGAGGTGTCCGCTGCTGCTGCAACGCCAGGGGTGACGAGCGCTTCTTTGTACCCTTCGTTGTTGGCATCCGTGGAAACGATGGCAGACCCAGAACTCTGGGTTTTGATGGAAGCGGCCGTTTATTCACTGCGCCAAAGGGACACCCTTCAGGGGCGCTTGTCGCCCCCTGAAATGCAACGCCCAAATTCGAGCAGTTGCCGTCGTGTCCAGTGATGGGAAAAGTTTTTGTATTGCTTCATAGCAAGAACCTTTCAATTAATATCCTCACGCTAACATGAAGCAACCCTCGGCTTCGCACAGAGCTTTCGCTGGGCTCTAGTCCGCAGGTTTGCCGGGGAAGCTCCAGAAAGAGCGATCACTCTTTCCGGCCTCCGAATAATGTAGGGGCATTTTCCCGTCCTTCAATCTCGCCCGTAACCATGCGATCGTTATTTTCACTCTCTTAACTGAAATTATGATCTTTTTGCATATTTTATGAGCCAGAAGTCTTGGCTTGTTGCCAAGATAGCGGGAAGCTGACAATCCTGCTGAGGGAAAAATAACGCTCGCGCAGATTATTCTGCGATCGCAGAAAGTGAGTATCTTTCTGCCGATGATAAAGGGGGTAGCTAACCCGGATTATGAATTTCTTCCCCAGTGCGATTCCTCGACATCTCCAATCACAGGATTTTCAGATCAACCCGGTTTATGAGCGTAAGTTTTGATCGCGTGACAAAACCAAATACTTTATTTTTGATGAAAATGTAAATCCTCCGTATCCCAATTACCCCAATGCAAACTCAGTAAATTGACGCACGTAAGGGGCTTTAAAAGCTAAAACAATATCTTCCTTGGGAACTCCGGCGGCTACTAACTCATTCGCTATTCCTGCTTCCGTTCTATCCCTCTGAATCCAAAATTTACCATCTTTTATATCAACGTGAATCACACAGCCGTAAACCCGTTTTTGCTCGTCCCAGCCCAAATGAACCACATGATAATGCTCCCGTTCGGTATCAAAAAGTAATTGAACTTCTGTTTCAGTATCCAAGTCATTCCTTGAGTGTTGAGACAGAATTGTTTGGATTAATTCTCTGTAGTTTACTCTTTCCATAAAAGTATCCCCTCTTGAATAGCATCAAAAATGAGTAATTTGAGCTGATGTTCAGCGATTAATTCTTTAATAAAACGATAGCTGAAAAAATCATTATACACATCTTGGTTTATTGCTAAATATAAAATTCTATTTGGTTGCTTCTTTCTCAGGGCAGAACGATAGCTGAGAAATTGACCCAGAGCTATATAAAAGCTGGCTAAATCAGATGCACCGATAAAAGATTTAATCTCTACAGCTATTTTGAAGCCATCTTTCTCTGCTGCTAAAATTTTCTCCCCTGCTAAGTCGATAAAAAAATCAAGTTCCTCTACCTTGATAAAAAGAGGATCGTGAGTGATGATCCATCCCTCTTTTTCTAAAGCTGAACGAACAGCATTGTGAAAGATATCTTCTTCGGACATATCATAGCCACGAAAATGCTTAACCGAGCAGTATTGATTGCCATTCCGCCATCATATCATTACAGCCATTGGCGATCATCGCACTCCCCAAAAATTCCCCCCACGGAGCATAACTCTCCCACCCACCAGCAATAAAGCAATATCAGGTCATTCACAGCAACTAGCCCAAAAAAACAGGCTAAAGCTGCATAAAGGTGTTCTTCTTCTACGAACAGGAGCAAACACACGAGTCCGTTCCCAGACGGTGAGGGTTCACGAGGGAAGAGCCAAATCGATCGCTAACGCCTTTTCGGCGTAAGATTTAGTATTTATAATATCACTTTGAAAGAGTAAATGCTCAACTTACTCTCGGAGCAACAGCCGGAAACATTGAATCTGCCCTGTCCGGTACCCCTGACTCAGCACCCGGCTGCAGTGTACCTCGACAGTTTGGGTAGCGAGCGGTCAAAGGCAACCATGAGAGAAGGACTCAATATCATGGCCCGAATGCTGACAGGTGGGGAGTGTGACGCAATGACTTTGAATTGGGCGGCATTGCGCTACAAACATACGGCGGCTCTGCGCTCGGCCCTTGAGAAAAAGTACGCTCCCGCGACGGTGAACCAAATGCTGTGCGCCCTGCGACGGGTGTTGAAGGAAGCTCTGCGGTTGGATTTAATCGACCCAATAGATTACAGTAAAGCGGTGGATGTCAGGAGTATCAAGCAATCGGGAAAAGTTAGGGGGCGCGCGCTAACGCTCTGTGAGATTGCTGCATTGATGCAAAGCTGCTCTGGTAAGACCCCTATTGATGTTAGGGACAAGGCGCTGATTGCTATCTTGCGAGGGGGCGGCATCCGTCGCTCTGAAGCGGTCAATCTCTTGAAGCGAGATTTCAACCTATCTACGGGAGCGCTGTTCGTCCGAGAGGGCAAGGGCAAGAAAGACAGGACGGTTTATCTCCCGGAGTCTGCTTGCCTTTTAGTGTCCCAGTGGCTGGAGTTGAGAGGAGAGGCGACTGGGCCTCTGTTGTACCCGATTCGGAAGGGAGGAGAAATTCAGCGCCGGCGCATGACGGAGGATGGTGTGTTGAAGATTGTGCAGCGGCGGGCGTTTCTCGCTGGGGTGGAGTCCTTTAGTCCCCACGACTTCCGGCGCACGTTTTGCTCGGACCTCCTCGATGCTGGGGTGGATATTGTCACCGTACAAAAGTTGGCGGGTCATGCTTCTCCGGTAACTACGGCCAAATATGACAGGCGCGGGGAGGAAACTAAGCGGCGGGCCGTGCAGCATTTGGAGTTTTAGCGCTTTGTGACGTTCTCTCCCGTTAAGTGCTGACGCACTATAAAAGGTGGACAAGACTGACATCTAGGACTCTGATGAAACTTATAGTTCCTTTATCAATAGCCTCCGCTAATTCTGGGTTTAAGCTACAGAAGAATTGGCTGTTGTCATGTTCAGAGTAAACTACTTCAACAACATAACATCCCGTTTTGGGGACAATCCTCACTTCGCACAAATCCTCAAACTTCAGCGCCGTGTTAAATAACTTGCGAGAAATGTCCGTTATTTCATCGCAGTAATTAAACCACTCACGGCTTTTTTGATTGCGTGCCTTTCCACTCGTTCTTTTAACAGTGTGGACAACTATCAACTATCAACTGTTAACTGTTTAATGGCAGTAGCATCTCCCTATCAGCGCCCAGATAGCATTGTAATCAGCCGCCTCAACTTCCCAGCAAGTTTTCTGGAATCGTAGCGGCACTTGGCTTCTACTAAGATTTTTTCCATCAGCTCGGATGAAGCTTCTGCTTGCAGCCAGGCAGATTCTAAAAATACTTCTACGGTCACTCCTTTTTCTTTGCAAAATCTTGTCAAGTTAGCATCTATTTCTGCATCTAAAACAACTGCAGAATGGCGACGAGTTGGCGGAAGTTTCGCGAGTTCTGCTTTTAACTCTTCTAATGTTGAATTGGGATTAGTGGTTTCGTTTGAAGTTGCGTTCGTTGAAGTTGCGTTCGCCGAAGTTTCGTTCGCTAGGATTTCGCTTGAAGCTTCGTTAGGCGAAGTTGCGTTCGCCGGAGTTAACTGTTGAGCTATTTGTTCGCTCTCCTGTTTTGGGGCGATTAAAGTATCTTCTCGGCTTGGAACAACTGTTCGTTTGCGGTTGGAGCGAATTTGGTCGAGGATGCTGTCACTCATTGTACTTTTTGTTGTAAAAGAGACTCGATTTTGGCGAGCAGAATTTCAAAGGGATATTCTAAGTCGGGATGTCCTAATTCGCTGAGAGTTTGGCGTTTGTTAATGGCTTTTTTGTACTGTTCGGATTCTCGGATTGAAGGGAGAATTAATTCGTTTTCAACTTCGTCTTTCATTCCTTCTACGGCTAGGCGGCTCTCTAGGGTTTGAGTGTTGCCAATCCAGCGGTCCCGGAAGGGCAGCACTCCTAGTACGGTAGCGTTGGTTGCTTTGACATCTCTCATGGAGTTGAGCAAGTCGAGTGTCCGCACTAGGGAACCGTAGCCTTTGACGGAAGCTTCGGCGGGTACGATTACGGTGTCGGCGGCACCGATTGCGGTTAGGCAAATCTGCGAGCGCTGTGGGGGTGCGTCAATGATACAAAATTTGAAGGCTTCGGCAACAGGTTCGAGGCGGCGCAGCAACAGGGTAGCGCCGACACCGCTGCTGGATAGGTAGGTAGTCGGCGGCGGCGTCTAGTCCGTCGTCGGAGGGAATTAGAAACAAGTTGTCGCTACCTTCGACTGGATAGATGCCGTCTTCGATGGGCACGGATTTTTTGAGAACTTCCAGCAAGGTGGGCTGGTTGGGTTGCAGTTCTAGCCCCAGGTAGGTGGTCAGGTTGTGTTGGGGGTCGGCGTCGATAGCCAGTGTGGGATAGCCCCGGCTCGCTAGGAGGCGGCTCAGGAATAGAGATGCGGTTGTCTTGCCCTGCCCCCCGGACAGGGACGCGATGGCGACTGCGATCATGGCTTTAGGGACATGGGGTTTTATCTATATATCGTCATCTAAAAAACGAAATTAGTCAATATTTAATTCAATAAAAAGCTAATTTTAGTAAATTTTATTTATAAATTTAAATAAAAAGCTAAAAAGCTAATTTTAGTAAATTATTAATGTCAATTCTTAAAATGAGCAAGTGAGCGGAG
This sequence comes from Microcoleus sp. BR0-C5, assembly GCF_036705045.1. Lineage (NCBI taxonomy): Bacteria > Bacillati > Cyanobacteriota > Cyanophyceae > Oscillatoriales > Microcoleaceae > Microcoleus > Microcoleus sp. BR0-C5. The sequence continues at coordinate 4,986 of NZ_JAUBTR010000104.1, read as the reverse complement.
ATGAGCTCGCGCAGTCCCCACCCAATTTTCCTCCACAGACTCTATAGATGCGTGTTTAAAAGGCGCGGCGCGTGTTTCTTTTATGGGGAGTGCGTGTTTAAAAGGCGCGGTGCGTGTTTCTTTATAGTTAACGGCGGCCTGCATTCACGCACTCTTGTGTCCCCGTGAATGCAGGTCAATCAATGCAGATAACGGCATTGGGGCAGTGCTGTTCGATGAGGGGGCGGACAACGCTCCATTCGCCCCGTCCCCCAGACCATCCAAGCTTGTAGGGAAGGAAAGGAGTTAGTTCCAATTCCAGGGATTTGTGGTGGAGTTTAGATAAACAGAGCGCCAAGGCATCGTAATCGGTATAGCGTTTCTTACTGCCGTGAAGGTTTTGACCCGCGATACTGCACACCCATAACTCAGGAGTGGAGCTAACCCGAACCATTTGGACTTTACCGAGAACAAAACGCGCTCCACCTGCATCGGGGCCGCAGAAGCGCCGATACTCCAACTCAACCACCGGCCACTTCGCTGCAATTGAAGAGCCCAAACCAGTGTGAAGTACCCCAACGCAGCAGACCTGATGAGCAATGATACCCGTTTCGACATCACGGATGAGTTTGAGCTTCTTTTCTAGTACCATGTGCTATATGATACTAGCTCTCGTGGCTGGTGCGATCGACGGATTTGCGTCCAGACAGGGTGTTGACTCACAGCAATAAACCAGGCTTAATCAATAATGGCTGTTTATTGTAAAGCAATTTGTGCAACAGGTTGTTGCACAAATTGCTCGTTCGGGTAAGATTCCGCAAAACTTCTCATATACAAGAGACATATGAGATGAGAAACCCTTCATCTCTTGTAAAGCTTTTGGCAAGTCGGCCACTAAATTGTCTATAACTTTCGCCACCGCGCATCCACTCCCCGTCCCACACATTTAATCCTTCCCTCATCCCGTTCTTGACGCAAAATGCGACGAATTAAATCCACAGAAACCACCGGACAACGTTGCTGTAACTCTCGCATCGAAAACTCCCAAGGCAAACTCTCAATTGCCTGTAAAACCATTGCCGTTTTCGTTCCTTTTGCTCCTCCAATCACCCCAACCCGCTGCTCAAATTCTCGATAAGCTCCCAGTAACATTACGCCTAAAAAATACTCCCACCAAGGCAACAAGCTATGCTTCCCCTCATGCCAATTTTGAGAAGATTGGTACAAGGCATCATAATAGCTTTCTTTGGTGCGCTCCACAATTTGTTCTAAACTAATAAACTGCCCTACTTCATAACCCGCTTGATACAACAATAATAGCGTCAGCAATCTTGCCATTCGTCCGTTACCATCCAGAAATGGATGAATGCACAAAAAATCCAGAACATAACTAGCAATCAACAACAATGGTTCAATCTCACCTTCACGGGAAAATAGATTAAATTTCTCATGCAACTCTTCCATAGCCTGAGATGTGGCATAGGCGGCAACAGGAGTAAATCGCACTATTTGTCTACCATCAGTTGTGGTTGCCGTAATTAGATTTTCTGTTGTTTTCCAACAGCCACCTAAACCGACGCTAAATTGATATAAATCGCGATGAAACTGCAAAACAATATTCGGAGTAAATGGAATATAACCATAGCTAGCGTGAATTGTATTTAGCACATTCCGATAGCCCGCGATTTCCTGTTCTGAACGATCCCTTGGTGCTGTGCGTTCCGTTACTAATTTGCGAATTCGCGCCAGAGGAACGGTAATTCCTTCAATGCGGTTAGAAGATTCGGTACTTTGAATAATCGCAGTTTGCCGCAAAGTTTCTAGCACTTGTGGTGCTTGTTGTTTGTACAACTCCTGTTTACCTTTGTACTCCCCAATTAAGCGAATTGTCTGTAGGAGTTTTTGGGTAATCGGTTGCTGGGTTAAAAAAGTCTGTTCAAAAGATTTCATTGATTTAAAAGCACCACTGTAATAGCCATTGAGTCGCTTAGGTCTATTATATAAGTATTTTTAATATAGGTACTAGCCTGGTCACAGTACCTATATTAAAGGTATTGTACCCGATTCATCTGTACTGTTTTGTGCGTCAAAGGTCGCCAACTTCCCACCTGGACTATAGTACCAATACCCTGGAATAAGGGGCTAAATGCCCAAATTAACGAACGCTATTTTCCTCCACAGACTCTAAAGATGTGTGTTCAAAAGGCGCGGCGCGTGTTTTATAGGCGCGGCGCGTGTTTTATAGGCGCATCGCGTGTTTTATAGGCGCGGCGCGTGTTTTATAGGCGCATCGCGTGTTTTATAGCGAGAAAACAACATAATATGACGCGCGGCCTTGGCCCTCTAATTTCAACTGGTTGGCACCAGTCAACTTCCGCAGCAGGCGACTAGCTTGGTCTTCGCTAATGCGACAAAGTTCCACAGCTTCTTTTCTGGTAATTCTGCCGTGAGTCCTTACATATTGAAGCACCATTTGCTCTTGTTGAATGGGTTCAAAACCAGCTTGCCGAACGTAATCGGCGGATTGTCCCAGTTCTCGGTAAACTAAGGGGCTAAGGGTGTAGGTGCGTCCTTTTTTGACGCCGCGCGCTTCTACCAAACCAGCTTCAACTAATCGTTCTAACACGCTGCGGGCGATCGCCTCGTTTCGCTGAATGGCACGGGCAAGAGTAGCCGTGTCTAACCGCCTCTCTTGTCGCAATTATCCGATCGCGATTAAAGAGTCAACGGGGAGTGGGCAATGACTGCGATTTTCCTCTTCAATCACTACGCGCAACAGTCCTAAGTCGGCTTCCCCCCCTGGCAGTCTGACGGCAACTGAATGAGAGTTTGTGCTTCGATAATCAGGGGCGGATCTTCCGTAGCGCAATAACCCCTGATAGATTAAATCTACACCGCGCCCAGTTCGTTCGGCGAGTCCGATGCGTTTTAATGGCATCGGCTAGAAAGGGGTTTCTCGGTCGGGGTTCTACGACTAGCAAGTTATCCAAACTGACACCTTCAACAAAACCCCCTGGGTTGCTGATGGTAATTCCGTAATCTTCCCAGCGGATGTGAACGGCTCCCAATTTAGTGTAATCTCGGTGGATGAGGGCATTGACTGAGGCTTCGCTTTCTTGCGCGGCGATCGTAGTTGGGAACGGGGACGCGAAATAAACCGATTTGCACTTCATCTTCTTCGACACGCACCTCGAACTGTTCCATAACTCGCTCAAACAGTTTTAGCAAGGGGGTGCGGTAAAAATCATTGACTCGCACTTGGGTGCCTTCGAGGACTTGAAAGGCGACTTCGTGGGTGGGTAAGTGTTCGCGGAGGGCGCTTTCTCGTCCTAAAATCAGCATTCCGGCGACGGTGGGGAAGCGAATTCCATCGGTAGAACGCACGAACCCTAAAGCGCCGTCGAGTTCTTCATCGGTTAAGGATAGCAGAGTGCGATCGCCCCCATATCGCTCTATTAATTGTCGCAGACGTTCGCGTTCCAGGGGGTCGAAGTCGGCAACAGACGATCCGGTGATGGGTAATGAGGAGTAATCGAGAACGCCTAAGTCTGACTGGCGAGTGGCAAATTCGTAGGGATAAAAGGGGACGCATTGGGGTGTTCCGTCTACTTGCAGGCGGCGGCGTTGCAGGAGTCCGTCAGACGTGGCGACGATGCGAGCTGATTTGGGGACTTCTATGCAGGCAATGGTTTGACCTGCTTCTAGCAATGCTGTAACGCGCACGCTGACTGGGGGGTTGGTGCGGTTGCCAATCATGGCGGCTTTGGTGGACAGGTTTTGGTGTTGAGGGTGCAAACCTGTTATTTGACCGTCATCTTCAACGCCGAGGTAAATGGAGCCACCGTCTGTATTGGCAAGGCAGACGACGGTTTCAATCAGGTCTTTGTCTGGCAGGCGAGTGCGATCGCTCTTAAACTCGACGGTGAGGGATTCTTGTTCGGGAATCGTGCGATTCATTTAACAATATAAAATAGGGGCGACCAGACGGCATTTACAATCTTACGGGAAAATTGGGTCTAAAGCCCCGTCCTGAGAGTGTCAACCTGTCCCCCCTTCTGCAAGCTCTAAGCGGTGTGCATAAGTGTTGACGAATTGCCCCGAAAGCAGGGATTTCACCATTACCTGAGCCCCAGAAACAGCTCTAACGACATATTTCTGAACCTCACCGCAGAACCTCACCACCGAGCCAACTTTCAGCTCAAACGGTGCTATTTGGGGTACTTTTGCCTCATAAGTGGGAATAGCGTGATTTTCGGGTTCTATCACCTGATATGAAGCTGCAACTCCCATCCCTTCTGTTGTTAATGTCTCTGCGGGTTCAGCTTCCACTCCGAACACTTGAGAGGCGTGAGGCAATTCCTCACCCAGAGGCGACACACCCTCAGACATTCCTATATTATTATCCGACCCTGTGCCGGCCGAGACCACCTGATCATTCTGTTGAGGCACATCCTCAGAAAACACACCTTCTGACATCCCTATATTATTATCCGACCCTGTGCCGACAGTTTTCATCTCATTTCCCACCCGATCATTCTGTTGAGGAAAACCAAGAGGTGACACACCCTCTGATATCTTTATATTATTATCCGACCCTGTGCCAGCAGTTCCCACCTCATTATTTTGTTGAGATAAACCAAGGGGAGGCACACCCCCTGACATCCCTATATTATTATCCGACCCTGTGCCACTAGAAACCCCTTCTAAACACTGAGTAGCACCTTCCACCAAAGACACTGCCAAAGTATCCCGCTGCTGCCAAGCCTCAAAAATCGCCGACCTGCCATCCTGGGGAAACTCAAACTGGTAAACCCTAATACGTTTCTGCCTACCCAAAGCATCTCGTTCCTCTGACCTTTCTTGGCGAACTCGCCGCAAAGTAAAGCCCAGCTTACCCCTTAAAATATACTGCACCACTTCCATTGGCTTAGCCTTGGGATTGACGCTGATGCCCAAAAAGTCTTTCACATCAACAGAACATAGCTTAACTTGCTCAGCAAAAGCTAT
>NZ_JAUBTR010000181.1:0-2069 GCF_036705045.1 Microcoleus sp. BR0-C5 | reverse complement strand
GTCACAACCGCTCATGTCAGATTTTTTGTTTCCTACCCTTCTAGCATAACTGGGGTTATATTTAATTGCAAGCCCCTTAGGAATCAGTCCAGCTAGTACCACCGATGATTTGCCGCTGCCCGAAGTACCGATAAGCTGTTCGACATCTAAACTGCATTAACTCGCGTTACCTTTATTGGTAATTGCTCAACTAGGGGAAAAAAGGGAGCCATCAATAGAGAGAGCTTGTTGAATGGATTGATAAGCAGTTAAACCCTGTCGCTTCCCAGTATTGACAACTGAACGAACGGCAGCAAACAAATCTCGACCCCATTCCGAACGGAAGCCATTAGTCACACGGCGAAATATCACGCTCATCCTAATCGCCTGTTCACTACTATTATTCGTAGCTGGAATCGCCGCATCTTCCAGAAATAAAAATAAATTGTCAATTAGCCCACCATAGCGTTTTCGTAACCGGATACCATCCGGATGGTGTGGCGCTAAATTTAAAATCCCGGTTAATCTTTCCTGTAAATTTTCTCGGTATCGCTTGAGTCTGGCATCGTCGATTTTTTCTCGTCGTCGATGGATGATAAAAGCTCTTAATAATAACCTCTTCATGGCTGGGGCAAAAATCCTGTCCCCAGCATCAATCGCATATTGGCAGTCCCGCAATTGATGAGCCAAACACACCTGCCATTGTGGTGCTGGATGATTTTTTTGAGCGCGGGAGAAGTCTGACACCCAGATATCGGGACGATGTTCTCCTAGAACTTCGTTAATTACTCCAGTTCCTCGACTCGGACGGATGACGTGTAAACAAACATCCTGGTTCTGAAACACCCACTCCCACTGATTTTGTCCGTTAACTCTCGCACTCGTTTCATCTGAACAAATTAATTTTGCCCGCCGCAGCCGTTGTAGTATTTGAGTTACTTGATCATCTAAACTGGTTTTAACCTTCCCCAGCAAGTTGGCGATTGCTCCTTCTGATATTTTTAGTCCAAAGACCTCTCCAAATATGGACGATAGCCGTTCGTAGCTGATGGCATGAGTGTAACGAAGATATGTGACTAAGCTTTGAATTGAACTGCCAAACGGTGAACCTGGTTCCATTCCCAATGGTACAGGTGCAACATATTCGGTCTGACAGCAGGCACACTGACCACCATAACGTTCGATGCGGGTGATGATGGGGCGAATTGGCGGTAGTTCGATTTTTTCGTAGACGGATTGCAATTTTTGGGTGGCAGTGGTGACTTTCTCTCCACACTGGGGGCAATTTTTCAGTTGGGCGATGATTGTTTGGTCTGGTTCAGGATGTAGTTCTCTTCCCCCTCCTGCTCTTCCTAGGCTTCTTTGTCTTTTTATCCCCTCAATTTTCGATGGCTTAATGTTCGGCTTGAATCCTTTCGATGGTGGAGTGCTGGAATTTTTGCTAGTCTTGGTGGGAGATGAGCCTAGTTTTGGTTGGTCTGTGGTTGCTAACGCTGCGGTGAGTTTTTGGATTTTCTCCCATAGCTCTACTATCAAGGCTTCTTTTGCCTCGTTCGATAGCTGTTTTAGGTCGGGGAGTTTTTCCATTCCTTTATCTAATGTCTATCTTGTCTTCTTGTCAAGGGGGTTGAGCAATTACCTTTATTGTTTATTTTTCGGTTCCATTTCATAATTAGTCCTCCTTCATTTAACAGTTTATGTAACAGTGCTTCTAATTTTTCAATGGATTCAAATAATCTATTAGCAACATATTCCTTGGCGGAATGCCATACTAATTCAATTAAGTTATAGTCAGGGCTATACTTTGGCAAAAACTCTATGATTAGATTCGGCATTTCTGACGCTATTTTCTGCAAAGTCTCTGCTTTTTTATGAAAACTAGCGTTGTCGAAAATTATCACAAACTTACAGCCCTTATCTTTAAAGTCTTCTGCTAAATTTCCTTGCAATATCCACTCGGCTTTTAAATCTTCATAAAAAGTTTTCAGCACAGTATAAAAATTAGCAGAATTCCCAGATGGAATAAAATCTACCCATCTTTTTTTGTCTGAGTATCTCACTCCACCCATAACATTAATACGACCTTTTCG
>NZ_JAUBTR010000180.1:0-2089 GCF_036705045.1 Microcoleus sp. BR0-C5 | reverse complement strand
CAATATACACAGTTCATGGCTCTGTAACCTAAAGGACACAAACATTATACCAATCACGGTGATTCAGGGCAGTGCCCAGCCGGGCGCCCCCCAAACTTGGTGGGCTGCTGAGGAGATGGTAGAATTAGATGACCCAAAGCTAGGACAATTACAACTCAGAAAGTGGGATAACTTACACTTTAGTTCTAGTCCTGAACATCCGATGACATTGATCTTGGTAGAGCGAAAGGCTCTCGGTAGTAATTGTCGTCAGGTTAAACCTTTATGGTTAGCATGGATAGGTGAGAATTCCTGTTCTCTCGAAGTAGTCTGGATCGACTATTTGCGCCGCTTTGCTATTGAGCATTGGTATCGTTTAGCCAAGCAAACATTACATTGGACTCTACCCCATCTCAGTACCAAGCGAACAATGTGACCGTTGGAGCGATTTGATGCCTCTTTTAACTTGGCAGTTGTGGCTGGCTCAAGATTTAGTTCGAGACTATCACTTGCCCTGGCAAAAACCTCTGACTAATTTGACTCCTAGACGGGTGGCTCAATCCCTTTTCCCACTTTTGGTCAAGATTGGCACTCCAGCTCAAGCACCAAAACCACGCGGAAAATCCCCTGGTTGGCCGACTGGTCAATCCCGAATACGGCGCATTCGCTATCCAGTAGTGAAAAAGGGTCGAGGTCAGTTCCAAAATCATCGAAATTTGACTTCTTAATCACATATATTTAGCTGCACAATAAATCTTTTCCGCCTCAGTTTCTAGCTGAGCCAGCTTTTCTTAGTCTAAACTCCAGTAGTTAGTGAACGACGGCTGTGGAATAAAACCACGACTGAATCTCGTTTTTACGCTTAGTAATTTAAGCAGTAATGCTGAAAAAATTGCCCTAGCGATCCTCCGTCATTGGGGCATTGAGAATAGCTTACATTGGACACTCGATTTTACATTTTGCGAAGATGAAAGCCGGATTCGCAAACAGAACTCTCCCGAAACTTTTGCACTTTTACGTCGTTTAGCCATAAATTTACTGAAACAAGAGAAAAGTTCTCAACAAAGTCTAAAAATTAAACGGTATCGAGCAGCAATGGACAATAATTATTTAGTTAAAATTTTAAACTCTGCCAGTTAATACTCGAAATCTAAGAGCAATATAAGAAGGAAAATTATCCGGATTTAAGAATTTTAGAAAATCTTAAGGTTCTGATTTAATCTGCTTAAGTGGGGTTAAAATTAATGATTTTAAGAAGGTTTTTTTAGTTATTAGACCTCTTGCAAAATATTTTTGTGCTATTATGGAAAGTTTAGCCAATTTTATAATCTAGCAGGCTGGGCAAGTTTAAGGAGATGCCAATTAACCCAATAATTCAAAGTTTGACCTAAACTTGAGCCAACCTTTAAGAATAACACATATTTTTTTTGCAAGAGGTCTATTTAGTAATGCACAAATTTCTGGTTTTGTCAAATTAATTTAGATGCGTTTACCCTGGGTTCTTGCCCACAAGCTGTTTTCTTTTTGAGAGCAGCCTATTACCTTACAAGCCTTCATGAAATTCAATCTCAAAAAGATTTAATTCCACAGGTTCCGGCGAGCCGGGCCTTATCTTTCTATGTCGATTTCTTTCGCAATAATTAAACCCTAAGTTTCTTGACGGACTTTGCAGCCACATATTCAAGTCTTAAGTTTAATCATTACCAACTAGCCTCAGCGTTCAAACGGTTTAATACGAATTTTATAACTGACTTATATGTTTATATTACAGGATATATTTTAGCTATTTCAGGTAGTAATAAATATGTAGTGAAGTTTAATTACAGTAATTGAATACATAGGATAATTTTATAACTCACACACTCAAATTTTGTGATTTTAATATTTTTTACGCGCTCGAATGTAGATTGAGTTACAGTTATGCTATCATAAGTAACTCTTGCTGGAATCCTTGGTATCTGCCAATATTAGTTTAGTCATATAATATGCTACCCTCACGACCAAATTGCCCTGATTGTGGTTCAAAGCACATAGTTAAAAATGGTATTATTCATAATAAAAAACCAAAATACAAATGTCAAAGTTGCGGTCGCCAATTTGTCGAGAATCC
>NZ_JAUBTR010000179.1:0-2089 GCF_036705045.1 Microcoleus sp. BR0-C5 | reverse complement strand
CGCTCGATGGCGACGATACAGTAGATGGCTCAGAGGCTAGCGAGTTAATCCTGGGAAATGAAGGGGAAGATTTTCTCACAGGTTTTGCAGGCAACGATTCTGTATTTGGGGGAAAAGGAAGAGATGCCCTGTATGGAAATGAGGGAAATGACTGCCTCAGTGGTGGTCTAGATGCTGATTTCCTTACGGGAGACCCGGGCGATGATATTTTATTTGCGGGTAGAGGCAATGATCTTTTAGGCGGCGGAGAGGGGAATAACACTTTGGTTGGCGGCTTGGGCAGAGACTTATTAAATTGTGAGTTGGGCAATAATTTATGCATTCTGGGAATAGATCCTGCCACTACAGATATCAATTCTAGTGATTGGATCACACGTTTTTCTCCTGATTTTGATCGCATTGGATTAGCGAGTGACTTAACGGTCAATGATATAGTGTTGGAGCTACTACAGAATGTGACAGTAACAGTTAGGTTCGATTTCCCGCAAGCTTTACAAGCATTCTTCCCTCCAGCTTTTCTCAGCGGAATTAGCGGAGTTTATTCAGGAACTCTCATCAGAGTCAAGAATTCTAACGCGATTTTAGGTTTTGTAGAGGATGTAACGCCTAATGAACTACAAAGCAGGATTGTTTCCGTTCAGGGTTTCTAAGTTCAGGATAATTACTGATGGTCTGACAAACTCATCATATTGTTAGCCACAAATTAACTCCTGATATTTACAAGGCTTACGCAGAAACGCTAGTAGTAAGCTGCGTATTTCGCAGCTTACTACTATGAGTCGTGTAAAAATTGACTATATTGATGTCGGTATTAACCGCGTCGTCAATCCAGACGGTACGAGTCGTTTGGCCGGAGATGTTGATTTTAATGCTGTTAAAACAGTAGCCGCATTTATCACGCCGGTGCCGGGAGGAATCGGGCCGATGACTGTTGCTATGCTGTTGGAAAATACCGTTTCGAGTTATATTGAATACGGTTCTAATTGAATTATGACCCACTTGTGAGCCAGTATTGGCTCAAGTAGGGTTAGTAATCTACCAACAGACAAAGATTTTAACTATGGCTTTAAAACCGGATGCGTCAGGGACATTGCGCTTAATTGGCGACACCACCTCGGAATTCATTCAACTTTTTCTTGGGGATCTAACCAACTTCCCTTTAGGAGCTTGGACCCTCGATGGCGATGATACAGTACATGGCTCAGGGGCTAGCGAGTTAATCCTGGGAAATCAAGGGGAAGATATTCTCAGAGGTTCTGCAGGCAACGATTCTGTATTTGGGGGAAAAGGAAAAGATGCCTTGTTTGGAGACGAGGGGAATGACTCCCTCAGCGGTGGTCTAGATGCTGATAGGCTTCTTGGAGGCCCTGGCGATGATATTTTATGGGGGGGGAGAGGCAATGATTTGTTATCCGACGGACAGGGGAATAACACTTTGGTTGGCGGCTTGGGCAGAGACTTCTTCGAGTGTGGGTTGGACAATAATAATTTATGCGTTCTGGGAATAGATCCTGCCACTACAGATATCAATTCTAGTGATATAATCGAACGTTTCGATCCTGATTTTGATCGCATTGGATTAGCGAGTGACTTAACGGTCAATGATATAGTGTTGGAGCCAGTACAGAATGTGGCATTAACATATACGTTCGATGGGCCGCAAGCTTTACAACCAATACTCCCTCCAGGTCCGCTCGGCGCACTTAGCGAACCTGCTTCAGGAGCTCAACCCAGAAGCGGAATTACGGGAGTTTATTCAGGAACTCTAATCAGAGTCAAGAATTCTAACGCGATTTTAGGTTTTGTACAGGATGTAACGCCTAATGAACTACAAAGCAGGATTGTTTCCGTTCAGGGTTTCTAAGTTCAGGACAATCACTGGTGGCATGACAAACTTATCATATTGTTAGCCACAAATTAACTCCTGATATTTACAAGGCTTACGCAGAAACGCTAGTAGTAAGGTGCGTATTTCGCAGCTTACTACTATGAGTCGTGTAAAAATTGACTATATTGATGTCGGTATTAACCGCGTCGTCAATCCAGACGGTACGAGTCGTTTGGCCGGAGATGTTGATTTTAATGCTGT
>NZ_JAUBTR010000103.1:0-18334 GCF_036705045.1 Microcoleus sp. BR0-C5 | reverse complement strand
TACCCAGTAATCTCTTCAGGCTTGAATTTTTAAATTTTATAACCATCAATTCTATTTAAAGACCTGCGGAATGTGGGGTTTAAAGCTATCGCTCGATCGAGCTTATTGGGCAATGGAACTTGCCCGCAGCAACGCCAAACGCGACAAAATTTCATGGCAAGCCAGCTTCAAACAAGTAGGAGAAAACGTACAAGTAGCAGTCCATCCAGCCGACATTCCCCCCGGTCAAGTAGCAGCCACTCAATGGAAAAGCCTAGAACCGCAAATTCAAATACATACAGCCATAAACGACAAAGGAGAATCGGAAACAACATTGCTCAACGTCAATGAAAACAACAAAGCCACAGGAAACAAAACAATTCGGCGAGCCATGTTCAACTTCAGAGGTTGCGCTGTTTATAACAGTACCGACGAGTGCGGCCAAACAAACCTACAAGCAAAAGGGAGAATAACACTATTCCATCCCCATTTAAAAAATAGTGAACGGTGTGTCATAATCTCTACTATTTTAGGACATAAGCGCATCTCTCAAAGACAACGCACAGCTAAAGACGGAAGATATTGTTACTAACACGGCGATGAATTATTTTGGGGGTAGGGAAACGGCATTACCGCGTCGTCAATAGCCTTGTTGTCGATACTTATATTCGATGTCAATTCTTGACGCAATATCTCCGATCTAACTCACGCCCAGAGCACCATTCTCGGTTAACAGGCTTTTCGCCCTGTTCCGCAAAGAGTGAATTTTCTTGTGGAACAGGCAGAAAAGCCTGTTCATAAAAGGCTTATTGAGAATGGTGCAACATCTCAGATACAGCCTCTTCCAGGTTCATGAAGTACACACAATCTTGTAGTAAGGATCGCGAATTAAATAACTTACAATTTTAATTGTTATTGTGGGATGGGCGTCCCGCCCGTCCTTTTTGGACAGGCGGGACGCCCATCCCACTTTCAAGAGTGGAAGTTATTTAATTCTCATTCCTAAGTAAGGTGCGTCGCCACCCGTCAATCTGCAAGTTCTATTTAAAAGGTCGCAGATCCGCACCCTACATATTAAAATCACACAACATAAATATAGCGGCTACTGTACCACATCAACGACCGAATATGCTGTATAATCAACTACTTCTTACTCGGCGCAATTTTCTCAATAGAAATCAGCGCCTCCATCACCGACTCCACAATCGGCGCCGCCACCGTACCCCCGGAAGAACCCTCATTAGGCTCATCAATCACCGCCAGCACCACATACCGAGGAGCCTCCACAGGGATTATCCCCACAAAGCTAGTAATAATCGCGTTCTTAGAATAACCCCCACCAGCATTAGCTTTTTGAGCCGTGCCCGTTTTTCCAGCAATCCGATACCCAGGAATTTGTGCAGCTTTCCCCGTACCGCCATCCACCACAGTTTCCATCATTTCTAACACCTGCTTAGTAGTTTCCGGCGAAAAAACCTGCTTTGGAACCGCCCTCGGAAGCTTCCAATAAGCTTCACCTTCCCTATCAAAAAGTCCCCGCACAACGTGAGGAGTCACCAACTTGCCACCATTAGCCAAAGCGCCGTTAAGCTGCACCAACTGCATCGGAGTAATCGAAAAACCTTGCCCAAAAGCCGTAGTAGCAACTTCCACCGGAGAGTTAATAAATTGCTCTCGATTTTTAAGTTGACTGCTTACTTCAAAAGGCAAATCAGTTCCTGCTGTTTGTCCTAGTCCTAGTTTTTCTAAAGCTTGATAGTAAAGAGAAGGTTTCATGGTTCTCATGATGTGCACCATCCCCACATTACTAGAATGTTTCAAAATCTCAGTAACAGTCGAAGGGCCACGCGCTCCAGCTCTTTGGTAATCGGAATTTTGGATAGTCCAGGGATTCATGTAAATCCGACCTTCATCGTTAAACACAGTATTAGGTTTCACCGCACCCGCTTCCAGAGCGATCGCCACATTAATCGCTTTAAAAGTCGAACCAGGCTCATAAACATCAGTTACAGCCCAATTTTTATAGCGCGACAAATCGAAATTAAAATATTGATTCGGGTCATAAGAAGGTTCCGCGACAACTGACAGCAATTCCCCGTTACGGGCATCCATCACAATCACTGTGCCCCGCTTCGCATCGTGTTGCTTCATTTTTTCCTTAAGCGCAATTCGGGCCGCCCTCTGCAAGCGACTGTCGATCGTCAATTGCAATTTCAAGTCATCAAGCTGCACAAATCCCGCCGTCAGCCGATCGGGAACCCAATTCCCATTGCTCGACCTGCTAAACTGAATCGACGGCATCGATCGTTCCAACAAATTCTGCTGGCTGTATTCCACCCCGGCTTGTCCCTTCCGTTCCCCGTCCACATAACCGAGGATATCCGCCGCCAACTCCTGCTGCGGGTAAAAACGCTGCTGCTGACGCAGCAACTCCAAGCCATCCACCAGACTCTCTTTAATTTGCATCCCAGCGACGCGATCGGCAACCTCTTGAGGTAGAGACTCCGCAATTGTAATACCGCTTTCAGCAAGATTAAACCTACGTATCAATTCAGTTTCCGACGTAGTGCCCGGAGTCAGTTCGATCGCCAGCATCGGAGCCAATTTAGCCGCAATTTCCGCCTTCGAGTGGTTAAACAACTTCGGGTGAGCGTAGAGCGTGTACACCTGTCTGTCGATCGCCAAAACATTTCCTGCGCGGTCAACTATCGGGCGTCTCGGTACAAACGGCTTCGTTTTGAGAGTTTGCTGCTGCTCGGCCTGTTTACGCAGCGCCGGAGCTCGCGTCACCTGCAAATAAAACAAATTCACAGCCAGCCCCAGCCCCCCCAGCATCAACACCGCCCACACCGCCCACAAACGGAACTTGCTGCGCTTTAAACGCTCCACCGGTCGCCCCCAAGATGCAGCCGTCTGTTGTGGCGATCGGCCGAAACTGCCGGAATCTCTAGGTTTGGCTGATTTTTCCCACCCAGTACGCGCGGCGAAGCTATCCCGTAGGGAATCGCCCGCCTGTTTTGTGCGTTTGAAATTCGGCGATCTGTAGCGGTCAAAACGGGGGTCGTAGCTCATGGCATTAAAAATTCAATAGCAAGTTAGAGCGTTGTAGAATTGATAATTTATAACTTAAATCTTAAAATATAAAATTCACGACTTGGGAATGAGCAGTCCCTATCAGGGTTTGGATCGCACCTAAAGTTGCATTCTGTTTTTTGAAGTGGTCTTAATTATTTTTAATCTGTAACTTCCGGTGGGAAGCTGAAAATTGATCGCGACTTGCATTCAAAGTCAAAAAGGAAATTAGAGCCTCAAATTCTCAGGCCCTCGGACACTCATGCCCGGAGGGCGCTCTCCGCTTTGACACAGGTTTAATAGCCCAGCGGTGTTTCCACACCGGCTCGATTCAGGAGAGCGGGCTCAGAATTTGGTGCCGCAACGGGCGATCGAGTTTCAGGGGCAGGCTGCAAGAAAATCGTGTCCCCAGGATTCTGCGGAGCCAAACCGGTTTCGGGATTTTGGGCTTCTTTAGCAAGTTGGTGTTTCAAGACTTCGCTAGAAGCACTCAATTGCTGTTCCCGGAGGCGCAGAGTTTCCAGTTTTTGATACTCCTGACTCCAGCGCTGCTCGCCGTAAACTGTCAAGCCGTAGAGACTCAGAGCACCGCCCAAAAGCATAACTGCTACCACTGAGGAGGCGCGCTGTGCCTGCAGGAGCGAGCGCAACCACACTGGCTGCTGCTGGCGATTGGGCAAGACTTTCAGCACCGATGCGGACGATCGAGCAATCGCCTGTTCGTCTGCTGGTGAGTAGTTGGGCAATACCGGCCCTGTCTTCGCCCGCCTAGCTTTGGCAATAGAAGTAACTTTGCTTTTGGCAGCGCCAGCAGCGGGCTTGCGGGTCGATCGGGAGCGAGGAGAATCGGGGGATCTGATAGCAGCGGTCATAAAGTTCACCAATACGTAAAGTGGGGTAGCTTCAGCTTGATTGAGGTTAAGAGTTTTTTGTCTCCCAGATCGCCAGTGGTGGCTATCTGCGTTCGATCGGTTATCCTTACCAAGGATACCTCACAAGCCAACCAACCCATCCTACCACTGGTCTCTTGGACTTCAGGATTTGCCAAAAAAAAGAAATCTTTGCTGGTTAGCGATAATCTATGTGAAATTTATGAATAAATGCAGTATTGTAATCAACGAGCGAATCGTTGAGCTATTCGTGCCAGCATTGTTTCTCAAGTACACTATTCCCTTCCTTGCGATGGGTTTTCAATGTTAAGGAGTTTTTATGAACAAGGGATTAATTCGTTTGACTTTGGTCCTGGGCTTGGCAGTAGCCCTCGGCGCTTGCGGAGGTGATGCCACCACCCCCAGCTCCCCTAGCCCCTCTCCGGGCGGCACTGGCACTACTACTCCCCCTGCTTCTTCTGCATCTCCAAAAGCCACTCCAGGGGCTGGTGCAACTACTACCCCTGCCCCTGCTCCTAAAAAGACTCCCTAACTAGGGCTATCCCGGAGTTGGTTCCCAACGAGCCTAGCCTGGGGGTGAAAAATGGTTCGCTCCTCGCATTTTTTCATCTCATCGGTCTAGGTCTCAAGTTGGGTGGTAGTGATTCTCTGCTGCTTTTACTACTAAAGTTCAGTAAGTCCCCTTAGAGCAGCAAAGTCCGCTGATTCGCTGCGTTACAAGAGCATTCCCTTTCAAATATAAAATTTGACTCCCGGCCTGCGGGTTTTGAAACTCAAGCCTGTGACAGGATGTTTGAGAACATTGCCAGTGCTGGTGTCTCAACTGAATATCAGCCGGAGGCAAGCTGAGGCTTGGATGATCGAAGACTGGCTCGATGAAATCATCGGCATTGGTACTCGATTTGTTGACTACGAGTTTCGCGCCGATGCGGGCAAGCAAATCGACCCGTCTGTTTTGAGCCAGTTTAGTGATTCAATTGGCATCGCGCCAGTTCGGTATTAACCCTGCCTCGGCAAAACTCGCTCCAGTTGCGCCTGAGTGCTGCTTTAAACCTATTGCACCGTCGCTGGTAGGATGGTGCTAGTTTTTTGGTAGGCGATGCCTTGAGCATGGCAGATATTGCTTGCTGCTGTCGCCCTGCTGAGTGCTTTAGCTTTGATTCCTCAATACCGAGTTAAGCATCCTTCGCTGTTTGAGCGTATTGCCCAACTTCACGGGCTTTGTGGGGAAACCCAGCCTCCGGGATGTGAAATTCTACCGATCGGGCGATGCTCCCTGCCTGAAAATTCCAGGTAAACTATTAACTGCTCCCCAACACTTACAGGGTTGACCCTCCGGGAGTGGCAAATCGACAAGAGTTTAAAAATATCCCCTATCACATATAAAAAAATAAGTCAAGGATATTTGGGAAAACATATAAATTTTTCAATTTGTTTTAACTACCAGCCGGGAAGTCCCTCGGTATATTTAGAGGGGACACATCTGAGCGCTGTGCGAAGTACCCCGAATAAATTACGCCCGCGTGATGGAAAGAAGCGTCGGGTGGAGGGACGGAAACCGACAATTAGACTTAGCCACTATGAATTAATCTTCGGAAGTATCTTGATTTTCGATGTACTTCCTAAGTGTTGAAATGGTAATCTTTGGTGTGGCATTTTGGACATACACAAACTATACTATGCAAAGGTCGAAAAAAGAAAGTTAAAAAATGCAACTCACTTACAAATACCGCCTCAAACCCACAAAAGCCCAACTAACAACGATGGTGGCTCACCTAGAGCTCTGTCGTCGGCAGTACAACTACCGACTTGGCGATAGATTTAGGTGGTGGTCAGCCACGAGAACACCTATCAACGCCTGCCCCTTGATTGTTTCGATAGTCCCGATTGAGGAAATTTATCAAAATATTCCTTTGACGAGAGTGCAAACTAGGGATGGTAGAAAAAAGGATGAGTCAGGCAATCCTTTGACCAGGAAAGGTGACGTTTTATCGAACATTGAAGGCGGATATGTACAGTGGCAAACCATACAACTGGCTGACCTGAAAAACACAAAAAAGCTATTTCCTGATTATAAAGTGTTGGATTCTCAGGTTTTGCAAGATGTCGTCAACAGAGTGGAAACTTCCTTTTCAAATTTTATCACGCCCGATAAAAATGGCAATCGTAGAGGCAAGCCCAGATTCAAAGGGCTTCATTACTACAAATCTTTCACTTATCCTCAACTAGACAATCTTGATATTGTCAAGGACGAGCAAAATAGGATTTGTATTGACCTCGCAAAAATAGGTCAAGTACCTATGGTTTTCCACCGTCCAATACCAACAAGGTTCACAGTTAAGACGGGAACAGTTATCAGAGAAGCTGATGGGTGGTATATCTCCCTGACGCTAGAAGATAAAACAGTTCCCGTAACGGTTGCAGAAATTCAACCGACGGTCGAAAATACTGTTGGCATCGATATGGGAATCACTAATTACGTCTATCTTTCCAATGGCGAGAGAGTTGAGAATCCTAGGTTTTTGAGGAAGTCGGCCCAGAAATTGGCAAAACTTCAAGCGAAGTTAGCTAATAGAGTCAAGGGTTCTAAGCCTTGGAAGATTATCAAGGACAAGATTTCCCAACTTCATCAGTTTGTAGCTAGATCCCGATTAGATTTTCAGTTTAAAACTGCACATGAGCTATTCGGTAAATGTGAGGTTTTAGTTGTTGAAGACTTGAGTGTCAAAAAATTAACTAGACGGGCCAAGCCCAAGACTGATATTGAGAATGGTAATTTGGTTTATTTGCCGAACGGTCAGTCAGCTAAAAGTGGCTTGAATAAATCCATGCTTGATGCTGCTCATGGGCAATTCGCCAGCGTCCTAAAATATGTCGCCTGGAAATTGGGTAAAAGCATTTTGTTTGTCTCTCCAAGAGGAACTTCTCAACATTGCTGGAATTGCCTCAACAAAGTACCGAAAGAATTGTCGGAGCGCTGGCATTCTTGTCAATGCGGAGAATCTTTGGATCGAGATAAAAACTCAGCTAAGCTTATAAAGAGAATTGGTCTAAGTTACGAAAGTGGCGGGGGAACTCCGTCACTCAAAAAAGCCTTTGAAAAAAAGGAAAAAGAAGCCTGCGGTCTAACTGTACTCAGTTGACCGTCAGGTTCGTTCACTATTTCTATACTTAGATGTTAGCAGTAAAACCCCAGCTCGGCCGTCGGCAAGGCAACAGCCTGCAGTGTGTGCAAGGACGCGCGCTGGATCTGCAGCAGTCAAGATCGTGCTAATCAGTGGTAGGATCAGCAATCAAAAATGTATCGAAATGTAAAGTGCAGCGCCGCTCTAGGTTTTGAAAGCCATTTAGTTAAAAGATTGAGGTAAGTAGTTTTATGCCCGCGACCGTCCCCTTTGAACAGATTGACCGCATTGTTTGGAATCAGCACCACGATCCATTTGAAGTGCTAGGCCCTCATGCGATCGAAGAAAATGGCAAAAAAGTCTGGGTCGTCCGAGCTTATCTGCCGAATGCGGATGCGGTATCGGTAGTTTTGCCGGAGGCCAGGGCTGAATACTCAATGAAATCAGAGCATCACCCTCACTTTTTTGAATGTACGATCGACACCCCAGAACTAGCAAACTATCAATTGCGGGTCAAAGAAGGGGAACACGAGCGCTTCATCTACGATCCCTACGCCTTTCGATCGCCCAAACTCACAGAATTCGACCAGCACCTATTCTCAGAAGGCAACCACCACCGGATTTACGAAAAGCTAGGGGCGCACCTCACCGAAGTAGACGGCATCACAGGAGTATATTTTGCCGTTTGGGCCCCGAATGCCCGCAATGTCTCTGTTTTAGGAGATTTCAACTATTGGGATGGCCGCAAACATCAAATGCGGAAATCGCAAAACGGCATCTGGGAATTATTTATTCCGGGACTATCCGTGGGAACTTCCTACAAATACGAAGTGAAAAACCAAGACGGACATCCCTACGAAAAGTCCGATCCTTATGGTTTCCAGCAAGAAGTGCGGCCGAAAACAGCATCAATTGTCACGGACTTAGATACCTACACTTGGCACGACAGCGCTTGGATCGAAAAGCGGCGGCACACAGACCCACTGACGCAGCCGATTTCGGTTTACGAATGCCACATCGGTTCTTGGCTGCACGCCGCTACTGACGAACCCGCCGTGCTACCAAATGGGGAAATACAACCCGCCGTGCAGGTTTCGGAACTCAATCCTGGGGCGCGCTTTCTGACTTACCGGGAATTAGCCGATCGGCTGATACCCTACGTCAAAGATTTGGGATTCACCCACATCGAAATGCTGCCCATCGCCGAACATCCTTTCGACGGTTCTTGGGGCTATCAAGTCACCGGTTATTTCGCCCCAACTTCCCGCTACGGCACACCTGAAGATTTCATGTATTTTGTTGACCAGTGCCACGCCAACGGCATTGGCGTACTGGTGGACTGGGTACCAGGACATTTCCCCAAAGACGGCCACGGCTTGGCTTTCTTTGATGGAACTCACTTGTACGAACACGCCGACCCCCGCAAGGGCGAACACAAAGAGTGGGGAACCCTAGTATTTAACTACGGTCGCAACGAAGTGCGGAATTTCCTAGTATCAAACGCTCTGTTCTGGTTTGACAAGTACCACATCGACGGGATTCGCGTAGATGCGGTGGCCTCGATGCTTTATTTGGATTACTGCCGCGAACCGGGAGAATGGCTGACCAACCAGTACGGGGGACGGGAAAATATCGAGGCGGCAGATTTTCTGCGTCAGGCGAATCACGTCATTTTTAGCTATTTCCCAGGTGCGCTGTCGATCGCCGAAGAATCTACCTCTTGGCCGATGGTCTCTTGGCCGACCTATGTAGGCGGTTTGGGCTTCAACCTGAAGTGGAACATGGGTTGGATGCACGATATGCTCGACTATTACCACATGGACCCGTGGTTCCGCCAGTTCCACCAGAACAACATAACTTTCAGTATGTGGTACAACCACAGCGAGAATTTCATGCTGGCTTTGTCCCACGATGAAGTAGTGCACGGCAAAGCCCACATCATCGGGAAAATGCCAGGGGACGAATGGCAAAAGTTTGCCAACGTGCGGTGTTTGTTTACTTTTATGTTTGCTCATCCCGGAAAGAAAACGATCTTTATGGGGATGGAGTTCGGCCAGTGGCACGAGTGGAACGTTTGGGGGGATTTGCAGTGGCAGTTGCTGCAATTCGAGCCGCACCAAAAGTTGAAGCTGTTTTTTAAGGATTTGAACCATTTGTACCGCAGCGAAACGGCACTTTACAGTCAAGATTTTGCTGAGGATGGGTTTGAGTGGATTGATTGCAGCGACAATCGACACAGCGTCGTGGCATTTGTGCGCCGAGAGAAGGATGGCGACGAGTTTGTGGTGACGGTGTGCAATTTTACGCCGC
This sequence comes from Microcoleus sp. BR0-C5, assembly GCF_036705045.1. Lineage (NCBI taxonomy): Bacteria > Bacillati > Cyanobacteriota > Cyanophyceae > Oscillatoriales > Microcoleaceae > Microcoleus > Microcoleus sp. BR0-C5. The sequence goes on along the minus strand of NZ_JAUBTR010000103.1, from coordinate 8,958 downwards.
AGCCGCACTCTCACTATCGCGTAGGAGTGCCGGAACCAGGTTTCTATACGGAGTTGTTTAACAGCGACGCGCGGGAATACGGCGGTAGCAATATGGGGAATTTGGGGGGCAAGTGGACTGAGGAGTGGTGGTTCCACAACAGTGCTTATTCGATCGACTTGTGTTTGCCACCTTTGGGGGTGTTGATTTTAAAGCTCGATCGGGAAAAAACAACAGCAAAATCTCAAGAGTTTTAAGTTGTGAGTCATGAGAGTTTTGAGTTAAACATCAAAACTTTATTAAACCTAAAAATTTGAGGGTATTTAGAAACCCGGTTTCTTGGACAAACCGGGTTTTTTCTGTTTTGTTGTTGCGAAAAAAGGAAGTTCTGCAACGGATTCGCTTTCTTCGGATTTAAGGAGTTTAATATTAATTCCGGTTGCATCGGAATGATTTAACCGCAGAGTACGCAGAGATCGCAGATTCAAAGAAGAGAGAGATGAATAATTTCGATGCACACGGAAAGGATATAATAACTCTTCTAAATACTTAGGCTACCCCTCGAGTCCGATCGGCGGGGGAACCGCGAGGGTATAAGTTCCAAATACTACCGCTAGGCGAGCTTACCTCTTACCAATTTTTAATTTCTAGTATCGGAAGCGCCAAGATTATAAGAAACTTTTGACGGCTCAACTGTTACTACTTCCGAAAGAGATTGTTCTGTCGTTACCTCTAAAGCTGGCAGTGGTAGATGCTTCATTTCCCAAACTTTCAGCAAAATTAGATATTCATAAAAAGCTTGCAGTGTGCACCAAGCCAATCCCGCTTGGCCGTCAAGAAATCCGCCGAGTAAAATATACATATAGAAAAAGCGCACCACAGGCCGCAAAGGCAAGCGCAAAGAAAAATCTTTCAAAGCGCGACGCCTTTCCACCTCCGACGCGCCAAACAATAAACCCCACCAATTTACTTGACCTGCTTCTAATTGACGGAGAGTTTCAGCCGCCTCGTCAGTCGAGTAGCGGTTGTGCTTTTCAATCCAGCGGGAAAGACCTTTGCTGCAAGTATAGTGAGGGTAAGTTTCCTTCAAAAAGTGAGTAGGCCCGTTGCAGACTTCGCGTTCAGTGTGACCGTAGTCAGTAAACCACACTCTGTCTTTGCGAAAGAGGCGCATTTGATAGCGGGGATATTGAGTGCTGCGGCGAATCCAGCGCTCCATAAATATTACTTTTTCAGCTACGTAATAGCCGATATATTCTTGACTTTCGATCGCCTTTAAGCATTCAGCAAACAGTGCAGGCGTCATCCGCTCGTCAGCTTCGAGGATGTAAACCCATTCGTACTTGCACGGGACTTCTTGGAGCATCCAAGTCCGCTGGCGTCCGTGAGTTTCAAAGCGGTGCTGTACAGTTTGCACGGCATAGTTCTGAACAATCTCAAGGGTGCGATCGGTGCTGAAAGAATCAACTACAATGATATCGTCACAAAGCAGTGCCGATTCAATGCAAGCGGCGATATCAATCTCTTCGTTGTAAGTCAGAATATAAATTGAGAACATTCCCAGCTTTCAGTAAGGGCAAACTATTGGGTAAACAAACTATTTCTCAGGGATGTCTCGACCAGCGCTATCCCTGCCAGCGCCGGTCAATTTTTGCGGCGGCCGAACCGCAGAATTCCCATACTTCTCAATCCCGTCCAACCAACAGTAATGTAGCCTATCGCTAACAGCAAACTGTTGATTCCCGTCTGCAAACTCGAATTTCTCGATCGAGTTCTTAACTCTTTCTCTTTTTGTTGCTTGCGGGTGCGAATCTCGTTGCGAGCTTGAGTGGGAAGTGATTGAGCTTGCTGTTCGAGGAACTTGTCGAGGGCTTTCGGGTCATTTTTCGACTCCTCAAGCACAGCTTTCAATTCCTTGGGAACCTCTGGACTCTTGAGTGCTTGTTGCAGCTTCCCGTCGTCTTGCAGCAGCGCCCCTATCTGGCTGCGACGCTCGCTTTTGAGCTGTTCTACCTGAGCTTTAAATTGAGGGCTTTTAAGTTGTGCCTCAAGTTGACCTTCCGCTTGTCCCGCTTCTTGATCGACTTGAGCCAGAGCATCCTTGAGTTCCAAACGAGTATTGTTGAGGTGAACGGGAACCAGAGATAGGTAAACTAGACCTAACAAGCTGGAAATCAACAGCGCCCAGAATCGCAAGTCCAGCCAAACGTTGCGTCGCTCAATAGAGACTCCACTGCTGCTGTCCACCCAAAAGCCAGTCATCAGGAGGGCGATACCGATCAAAGGAATAATGCCCTTGTCAACTATCTGAGTTGCAGCAGTCAACTGCCAGCCTCGATTGAGAAGGTCTGAAGTTTCTCCCGGCAGCGACAGAACAATGCAGTCAAGCAAAGCAGAGAGAATTAAGATAATCCCGACTACTTTGAGAGTTCGAGCAGCTACTGAAGAAAATTGACGGCTATTACTTGCTTTCATAATTCGTGTTAGATAATTCTACACCTTTAGATTCAAGGGGGTAGTTGAGTGGATTTTGTTGAAGGAGTTAAGCTATTTTCCACCAAAATAGCTGCTTCGGGTACCGAACTCGACTTTCCTCTGGGTTTTCACAGGCTGCGGTTGCGACCCAAAAGGTCGAGTTTCTGCACAGCTATGCAGAGTTGGACACAGGAGGCTGTACGCTTCTGGGGTGGCTGTAAAGCTTGGTCAAGATTGCGCCCAGAAACTGCTGCAAGCAACTGCTGGCTTCTTCTATAGTCTGACGAATCCAGCGTAAAGATGAGCTCTGCACACTGGGGTTCCTGGTTTTAACTAGCTTTCGCTCGCGTGGCCGTGCCAGAAATAATAGACACAGGAGGAGCGCGTTTCGTAGGGTTTCACCCCCTAGGGATCTCACTCCCCGATCGCCTGCCCGATGCGGTGGAACTCTCATCCCTTGTCTTATAGTAATTGATATAAGAGAGGGCGGGAATAAATAATTGTTTACCAACCTTTTTCACCTCCAATTACCAGCAGCAGGATATGGAAGTTACCGATAAAAGACTAGCTGTTTTTTACCTAAAAATTATGTTTTCAAAATCTGCTTCAATCTCGGTAATTTTTACTTATTTATTCTGTCTAAACAGTTACCCGTTACTAATTAATAGTTGCTTAACAGCAACTATTAATTAGTGGGAAAATGGACTGATATATTTTTTAATAACGAAAGTGCAAAGCATCACATTTTTTGGTAGGATAATTTTGATATCTGTTCAAATTGGGTGGTAATGACTGCAATGATTTCTGATGTTTATACGTTGAGAGAACTTGAAAGATCGATCGCATCCGATCCGGACAAGTGGCGTCCGATCGTGTTTACTAACGGGTGCTTCGATATCCTGCACTGCGGTCACGTCCGCTATTTGCAGGCGGCAAAAAATTTGGGGCGATCGCTGGTGGTGGGATTGAATAGCGACGCCAGCGTGCAAGCTATCAAACCGCAGCAGCCGGGATTGCCACCCCGCCCGATCATACCGGAAAATCAGCGAGCCGAAGTGTTAGCAGCCCTCAAACCAGTAGACGCCGTAGTAATTTTTTCCGAAATTACAGCAACTAAACTGATAAATATCCTGAAGCCGGATATATACGTTAAAGGAGGCGACTATCAAGTCGAAACTCTGCCGGAAGCACCGGCAGTTATCGGCGGAGGTGGCAAGATTTCCTTGATCGAAATAGAAGTTCCGAGTTCTACCAGTGCGATCGTCAAACGCATTTTACAATTAGGTACTTAACCCTCGATCGCAAACAGCAAACAGTGAGCTAAACTCAGAAGTTGCCCCATCAAAAAACACGCTTGGTGCGCTCGCTCGTACAACTTCATCCCAATTGCTAAGCAGGAGATAATTTTAATGGAACTCACAAGCAATAACACGATCGCGGAAATCCTACAAAGACACAAAGCAGAGTTACTAGCAGACTGGCTCAAAGAACTGCAAAATACCGGGCTGCGGCGGGACGACTTGATGAGAGCCAAAGAATTGCGCTCCGAGTGTCAAGAGTTCTTGCAATTGCTCCACATTGCAGTCGGGCAGGGTAACTTTAGCGACATCCAGACACCCGAATGGGAAAATATGCGGGTGCTGCTAGCAGAAGTTTCGCGATCGCGCGTTCAGAGAGGCTTTACTCCCTCAGAGATAGCGAGTTTCATTTTATGCTTCAAAAAGCCATTGTTCGATCGGCTGTGTCATGAACTAACAGAAAACCGCGACGCACTTGTCGAACAACTTTGGCTTTCCACCAGTTTATTAGACCAGCTTGGTCTTTGGGTGACAGAAATTTTTCTCAAAGCTCGCGAAGAAGTCATCGAACGCCAGCAGCAAGAAATGCTTGAATTGTCAACACCCGTAGTCAAACTTTGGCAAGGCATTCTCGCTTTACCCATGATCGGGACTCTCGACAGTGCCCGCACTCAAATAGTAATGGAAACTCTGTTGCAGGAAATCATGGAAAGTGGCTCAGAATTTGCGATTTTAGACATTACAGGCGTGCCGACTGTTGACACTTTAGTTGCTCAACATTTATTAAAAACTGTAGCAGCCGCCCGTTTAATGGGTACTGAGTGCATCATCAGTGGCATTCGCCCGCAAATAGCTCAAACCATAGTTCACTTGGGAGTTGACTTGCAGGATATTCTCACAAAAGCTACTTTAGCAGATGCTTTTAAAGTCGCATTGCAGCGCCAAGGTTTAACTATAAAAAATCTTAAAGAGGAAAGATAAACATATTGCAGTCTGAGATGAAAATTCAAGTAAAGCTTAACACATAGGTGAATTTGTGGAACGAATACCGATCCTTCAAATGGGAGAATTTTTGCTAGTAACAATTCAAGTAGATATGCACGATCGCTTAGCAATGACGCTGCAAGATGACCTGACGAACCGCATCGTCAAAACAGGTGTAAAAGGTGTTTTAATAGAAATTTCTTCCCTAGAAATCGTTGATTCTTTTATCGGTAGAATTATCAACAATATCGCTAGTATGTCGCGAATTTTAGATGCGGAGACAGTTGTGGTCGGTATGCAGCCAGCCGTTGCTATTACGCTCGTTGAGTTGGGGCTTTCCCTGACAGGAGTTCGCACAGCTTTAAGCGTTGAAAAGGGCATGATTTTGTTAAGAAAATCCTTGGGTTTGTCTCTTGACGAGCAAGCTTAAGCAGTCGATTAATTGTCCCCTGACTGAGGCACAGGCAGTCAAGAAACCTAGTTTGTTTGTAGATACCTTCTTGACAAACCGAAGATTTCTTAGGACAGGGCTTACGCACTCAAGGGGGTTAACTCAAGGGTTTGAGATTCCTGCACAATCTTCTCTTTTGAGAGAAAATCGTAGTAAGTGCGTAAGTCCTATTAAGAGAAACTAAGTTGATGATCGTAAGTCCTATATTTTGGGGAGAAGTTCTATTTTGGTACAGTAGCCGCCATGTCAAAACGTGAGACACTAGAAATCCGATCGTCATCCGATATAGTCCACGTCCGACAGCAAGTGCGAACTTGGGCTGTAGCAATGGGATTCGGTTTACTAGACCAAACTAAAATCGTTACCGCAGCCAGCGAACTCGCCCGTAATACTGTAGAGTACGGCAAAGGGGGAACTGTAACTCTCGAAACACTGCAATTAGGCACCCGCAAAGGGCTACGGCTGATATTTGAAGACAAGGGGCCGGGAATTCCAGACATCGAATTGGCTATGACTGACGGTTATACTTCTAATCAGGGTTTGGGTTTGGGGCTCAGTGGTTCTAAGCGGTTGATGCACGAATTTGAGATTGTTTCCAAAGTGGGTAAGGGGACTAAAATTGCGATCGTCCGCTGGCGGTGAGTAAGTAATACGATGTGAGAGTTGAGATTTTAGATTACAGCATTGGGAAGGAGTGAAAGCATCCAGGATACAAGCCACCGAATTCATCCGTCCAGAAATAAAAAACCTGTATCCGATAAAGGAGCCCCCGAATTTATCCGTGGGTTCAATGCTTCAATTCTAAAATCTAAAATCTAAAATCTAAAATCTAAAATCGATTGACTGAGGACGATCGGGGTTTGGAGCTTGCGTATAGTTGTATTATTTTTTAAATTGGTATAAAGAGTAACCAGCAAAGCCAAGAAGTGATTCTTGGAATCCCACACCATACCCGGAGAGGGTTGGCGTATGGAGGATTTCATTATGAGAACTGATAAAAAATGATAGATGCCGTAGCCTTGCCCGTAACAGAAGAAAGTCAAGTCGGAGAAGCGCGGCGAATCGCAGTCGCCCTGGCGGCCGAAGTCGAATTTAACGATACCGATCGCGGTAAAGTGGCAATTGTTACCACGGAAGCAGCAAAAAACCTGGTCAAGCACGCCCGCGAAGGAGAACTTTTGCTGCGAACATTAAAAACAGCGGCAGGATATAGCATTGAAATAGTAGCGCTAGACCGGGGGCAAGGAATGGCAAATGTCGCGCTGTGTATGCGGGACGGTTTTTCTACAGCGGGAAGCCCTGGAACTGGACTGGGGGCAATTAAACGCCTCTCTACTTTTTTTGATATTCATTCTGTACCAAAACAGGGGACAGCCTTATTAGCGCGGCTGGAACCGACCCAAAATAGCCGGGAAGCATCCCAAAACAGCAATTACTTGGAATTTGGGGCCGTCCACTTACCGAAAGCAGGAGAGCAAATTTGCGGCGATTCCTGGGCGGCAGAAAATCACTGTGAGAAAAACCTGATTTTAGTTGCAGACGGGCTCGGCTACGGGGATTTGGCCCAGGAAGCGTCTCAGGAAGCAGTGCGGGTATTTGAGGAAAACGCCAAACTCGGGCCGAAAGCAATTTTAGAGAAGGCGCACGCTGCTTTAAAAAATACCAGAGGAGCGGCTGCGGCGATCGCCCAAATCGATCGTACCCAACAAACAGTTTGTTTTGCCGGAATTGGCAACATCAGCGGTGTAGTTGTCACAGATAACCAAAGCCGTAGCATGGTTTCCTACAACGGCACAGTTGGACATATGATGCGAAAAGTAGCAGAATTTGTCTATCCTTGGTCGCAGCAGTCCCTACTCATCATGCACTCCGACGGTTTGGCGGGGCAGTGGAATTTAAACCGCTACCCGGGTTTAGCCTCCAGACATCCTGCTTTAATCGCAGCCGTGCTCTACCGGGACTTCAAACGCACTCGCGATGACATGACAGTTATAGTAGCCAAGGTGAGAGAAGCAGCGTGAGTTATCCAATCCTGACGACGGAAGTCCGTTTTGAACAAGACATCGTACAAGTACGCCAAAGAGCTCGCCAAATTGCTAAAGGGCTGGGATTCGATTCCCAAGTACAAACTCGCATCGCCACAGCAGTTTCCGAAATTGCCCGCAATGCTTTCAAATATGCAGGCGGTGGCAAAGTAGAATTCATTGTAGAAGGGGAATCGCCCCAAATTTTTCGGACTCGGATTTCCGACACGGGGCCGGGAATTGCTGATTTACCGGCTGTGTTAAGCCCCAATTTTCGATCGCAAACCGGCGCGGGACTCGGTTTAGCAGCAGCGAAACGGTTGATGGACGAAGTGAAAATCGACTCTCGGCCCGATCGCGGAACGGCTGTACAATTAATTAAACAGTTTTCCAAAAATATGCCGGCGCTGAGTGCGATCGAACTAAATCAATTAGTTGACAAACTAGCGCGCCAAATTCCCGAAGATCCCTATGCCGAAATTCAGCAACAAAATCAAGAATTACTACGCACTTTAGACGAACTCCGCCAGCGTCAAGAAGAACTCGTACAATTAAATCAACAACTAGAAGATACCAATCGCGGAGTCCTGGCACTTTACGCTGAATTGAACGATAAAGCCGAATCTCTCCGGCGCGCCAGCGAACTCAAGACGAGCTTTCTCTCCAATATGAGCCACGAGTTTCGCACTCCGCTAACGGCAATTATGAGCCTTTCCGAAATATTGTTAAATCGCCTCGACGGAGAACTTTCCGCCGAACAGGACAAGCAAGTAAATTACATTTACAAATCTGCCGAGTCTCTCGCAGAACTTGTCAACGACTCGTTAGATTTAGCCAAAGTCGAAGCCGGAAAACTAACTGTTCGCTTGGCTGATTTTGAAGTCGAAGATTTGTTCAGCGCCCTGCGAGGAATGATGCGCCCCCTGCTTCCCCAAAACTCTGCCGTTTCTATAATTTTTGAAGATCCTCTAGAACTTCCAATCCTCACAAATGACGAGGGAAAAGTTTCTCAGATTTTGCGAAATCTGATTTCTAATGCCCTCAAATTTACCGAAGCAGGTGAAGTTCGAGTTGCTGCGGAAATAGGAGAGGAGGGAACAGTTACTTTTTCAGTAGCAGATACGGGCATCGGCATTCCCCCAGCCGACCAAAGGCGGATTTTTGAAGAATTTGTCCAACTCGAAAACCCCTTGCAGAAGGGCGTCAAAGGCACGGGATTGGGATTGTCTCTGTGCAAAAAACTGGCGGAATTTCTAGGGGGAAGTATTGAAATAACAAGTTCACCCGGAGTGGGTTCGACTTTTTTTGTCACACTGCCAATTCTGTATCCGGGAGAGGAAGAAAACCCTTTGGAAATGTCCCCTGCTAAGGCAGATGAAATACCGCTGACAAGCGCAAATTCTCGTAGCTTGCGGGGTTCCGGGCGATCGCCAGCGGCGGATTCAGCAGCCAAAGTTTTGATTGGGGAGGATGAAGATAGTTTTTCGGTATTTGCTGAAAAATTTGCTGGCAGAAATTCCTTGTACTGCGATATAAACACCCACGGTGCGGCAAAATTGCGATCGGCGGCTCTTTGAGCAACCGATCGCAATTTTTATCGACATTATGATACTGACCGAAAGCATCCAGGATACAAGCCCCCGGATTCCTCCGTGGGGTCAATGCTTCAATTCTAACCCACATTCCGCAGTTCTGGCTTTGATGACTAAGGATTTTCATACCTTCACTGTAGGAAAAATATCTGTGC
>NZ_JAUBTR010000178.1:0-2133 GCF_036705045.1 Microcoleus sp. BR0-C5 | reverse complement strand
GATGCGAACTGGGGAGGGAAATAAATTCAGGGGATTGATTTGTCGCCACATAGACATAGCCAGCACAAACACTCCCGTCGATGCGAGTACGAGTGCGATGAGTTGCCCAAGGTCAACCCAGTCTAAAAAGTTGGTGGAAGTCTGGCGGGTAAAACCACACACAGGAAACGAACCGTCGTTAGTCCAATCTAGTGTGTCTAGTGTGTTGCCTAGCGCCCTATCTAGTGTGTCTACAGTGTCACTGTCTACAGTGTCTACAGCTTGCGGGTCAAGCGGTTTAGGCGTGTTGTCTACAGTGTCTAGCACCGTGTCTACAGTGTCTACATTCACTGTGTCAAGCGATTCACCGTCAACCAGGTACAGTTCTAGCAGCGCTTCCCACGTAGCAGTTTTGCTGAGTTTCCCGAACTGTCTAGCGTCTTCATTGGAGAAGCCACGGTCATAGGCGATCGCCTTTAATTGGTCAATGCGACGGTAGCTGACGGTAGGCTTAGTCATGGCAAAACCCCGCCAACTCAATCATTAAGAGTTGCGATCGTCCGGTAGGACAATCGGCTGAAAGTGGCATAATTTATAGGCTCCAAACGTTGTACAGAAACGGTTTGGGGAAGTCGTGGTTTGGCTAGCATTTCCAGTGCTCGTCAACCGCGCATCAATCTTCCTTAGTTACTCACGATTGCAGACTTACACTTCCTTGTCAACACAGGAAGTGTAAAGTTTTGTTTCAAGTTATTCGGCAAGCAACTCCATAACTTCATCGGACGTAATGCCGTAGATAGCGGCCAGCAGTTTGACATTTTTTACATCGCCACCCAATTGTTTAAGCACCCCAATTGCACTACCCAATGGAATAGCTTCTGTTGTGGACTGAGTTAGTAAATCAATCGTTGTCTGAGTATTGGCTCGTTTTTTATAAGTACCTTCATTCATCTGTGTTGAATGCCCCAAACTCTTAGCTCTTGTCTCCTGAGACATCCCCGCCATTTGACCGTTGAGATTCGCTAAGTGACGTAAAGCGTGGGTTTGGGTAAAGCCTTTGTCCCATCTTCTTAAGATAGTTTGTGCGCGGTCACTGTATAGCCCACTAATCGTCTTTGGATTGTTTGACGATGTTCTAACATCAGGCAAGTTGCCTGATTTGATTTCTAAACATTCCATCAAGTCAGGATGAGTAGGAGGGAGCATGGGTATACACAACCTGTAGCCCGTCTTAGTTGTAGTATCTAGTAACGTCTTCTCGCCTACTACGGAAATCATTTGTTTGTTTATCGGTTCATTCAAGGCAGGAATAATAACACCATCTTTCGTCTTAAATGGCTTGTCAATATTCTGAATCGCAAAAACTTCATGAACTCGAAAGCCATACACCAACTGCATTGAGAATACCCACATCCACCGCCTACGTGATTCCAAATGGTATCGTTTGTTGTTGGGAACATCTAAAACCACTTCGCGAAGTTTTAAAAACTCATCAACAGATAAAGTTTGAAGGTCTTCACGAAATTCTGTTTGTCTACCGTCAATCTCTTTGAGCCTGCCCAATAAGTCGGCACTGTCAATAGTCTCAGCAAGCTTTTTCATGGCGCACAAGCAATTTTTAAAGCACTTGGTTCCTTGTTTTTTACCGTTAACTGCGGACAGAACATCTGTTAGGTTTACGACCCTATCTTGTGGCAACAGCTTATAGTAGTCACCGTAAACGGCACTCCAAGTACGTTGCTGACTAATACTACTCCTGTCACGTTGTTGACGGCGTTTAGTGCGTCCATCCCAGTATTCTTTCTCTACTTTTGTTATCGCCTGACCAAACGTTATCAAATCATTTTTGATGACGTTTTTATCCAAAATAACATCATCATACCAGGCTAAAAAGCGACTCTCGCTAGAGAAGGACTGTAAACCGCTAGCAACTAGATGAGCTTTCCTCAGAGCATCAGTGATGCCTTGCATGGTCAAGTAGCACCCACAAGTCTTGTTGACACGCTTGTCACCTAACTTGAATTGCAACGTTATGTAACCACCGCTCGCTTTCCTGTCTCTTTTTAGCCCTACGCCCTTGGGGTGAGTCGAGGGGGGATATTATTCCCCGCCCCTCTCAGTTAATTAGAGTCGATGCCTGTGTTACCACAGGAC
>NZ_JAUBTR010000102.1:0-18705 GCF_036705045.1 Microcoleus sp. BR0-C5 | reverse complement strand
GGATGGAATACTCCGGGACGGAAATACAGCAGTGCTACTATCGCTGACTGGTTGGAGGGAGAAGACGAGTTAGTCCGCGATCGAATTACTGAACTCATCCGTCTCCAAGGAAAAATTTAGAGGCTCTGCCTGACAATTGGCGGCTCAGTCGCATCCCCCTTAACTGGGGGATTTTTGTGTCTACTAGACATTTACTAGACAAAATGCTAGCATATAACTAGACAATTACTAAACAACTACTAGACAGCTACTAGACATGACAGACAGATGCCAGCTTAACTTGAGATTAGACGGTCGCCGTGACCTACTCGAAACCATAAAAGATGTCGCAGCAGCAGAGGGTTTGAGCGTCAACGCTTGGGTAGTCCGCACTCTAGAAATAGCGGCGAACCAGGCAATATCAGAACCGACACCCCAGTCTCAAACTCAAGTGTCCGAAATTTCGGACATTGAACCAGTGCTAGACAATTTGCTAGACAGTAAACTAGACACTTTGCTAGCGGCTAAATTAGCAGGGATTGAGGAACGGCTGGGAAAATTGAGTGCCTGAGCGACGGCAAGGATGAATCACTCAGGCAGGAATTGAAAGCGGCCAACAAGCAGCTTGCAGAATGGGACAAGGAACTGAATCAGTTACACGAGCGCAATGGTGACTTAGGTTTGGAAGTTCAGAATTTGAAGGAAGAACTTGCGACCGTGACGCGCGATCGGGAGGAAAGTAAAAAGTCAGCTCCGGCAGTCGCAGATTTTCCAGAGCCGGCCGATTTGCTCAACCAGTTAAAAGCGTGGCGTAAAAAGTCCGGCGCAAGCTTGGCAGATATGGAGGTGGCTCTGGACATATTAAAAAACCATTGGCGCGAAAGTTGAGCGGAAAATGGTTTTTCTTGCTATGCAGTCAACCTGAAACCCTTAACGGACAAGAGAATTGTTAAACGGAGAGGGTGGGATTTGAACCCACGGTGACATCACTGCCACACTCGGTTTCAAGCCGAGCGCATTCGACCACTCTGCCACCTCTCCTGGCGCATAAATTTTATCATACCAGCAAATGTCTCTAACTACAAATAGTCGCAGATTCAGTGCGCCGATAAAGAATTTGTTCTCTTTCTACCCCGAAATCTTCGCCTACCCATACCAGAGACACTTCCGACACTGCTCCATTTTCCAGCAGGACGATCGAGAAATTCCGCAATTTCGAGCACTCTTTCTCCACAATTCGCGGTACGCTGGCCGCATTCAAATAAACTGTACCCTCCGCACTCACCTCCAGCGACTTCCGCAACTCGTGCTTCGTGTGCCGCAGTTTGTGGTGCATATGACCAAAAGTTACCAGAGGTATGTGCTTCCCAGAACTCCGAGTTCGATCGATCGCCTCGGCAAAATCTGGATCGCCCCAATCCCCACCCAGCGGCTTCCAATCTCGCCCGCAGGGGTCTTCAGGAGCCTCTCCCAACCCCGTCGGGCCCGTGTGACCCAAAAAAATCACATTTTCGCAATCGGCATCCGCCGCAGCCCCTGCTATGCGTTGGGCTGACTCTTCAAAACTTTCTACCCCAAACCACTCCGAGTAAAAATCCGCGTACTTCCACTCCGATCCTCCCCAAGTAAACGGGCGGCTTCCCACCACAGTTACGCCCAATTCTGGAAAATCCCGTTTCCCGTAACCGACGTGAGCTTCGCCCATTAAATCTAACTGCTGTTTTACCCAATTTTCTTGAGTGCGATCGTAAGGGCACTGACTGCGGCCCCACTCTGTCGCCGTGTACCAAGCGTCGTGGTTCCCAAAAACCGCTGCTTTCGGAATGTCCAATTGGGCGATCGCCCGCACCACCTCCACCGACTCATTGCCAAAATCCCCCACAAACAGCACCAAATCAACGCCCAGATGCTTCAGGGCTTCGCCGTCTTCATGTTCCCAGCGATCGTGAACATCCCCCACCACCGCAATTTTGATAGATTTAGCTTTATTCATGTGATTTGTCATGTGCGATCGATCCCTAGCCCCTTCTTACTCAGCATAAGAAACAGCGACCCATTTTTGCACTCTCCCGCAGCATATTTTGGATTTTAGATTTTAGATGTGAGATTTGCTCCACTTTCTTCATCTTTTACTCCTAAGCGCAAAAATCCTCTCTCCCCATTGACATTGGAGGCGATTGCCCTGAAGTTAAGCCCGTTAATTACCGACTGCAACGCCCTAACACTCCACCGAGTAGGGACAGCAACCCTAGACTGAATTATTCCTCTAACTCTGGTTCCGCCTCCATTTGCTCATCTTCAATTGCAAATTCGCTGATGTAATCTCGCACGACACGCTCGAAGAACAGGGTGGCCGGTAAGCTCGACCAGTCGCTGTAATGACCGAAACCATAGCGCAGAGATTCTACCAGCGCAGCAAGGCGATCGGGATTGTCATTTTCCTGTCGCAAAGTCACAACAATTTCAAGGGGATTAGGAGTTGGTAAGTGTCCAACAAAAGGCGGACGGCTTCCGATTTTGTGAACCTCTAATCCAGCTTTATTTAAAACTATTTCAAGCGAATCATCCTCTTTTTTGATTTTGAAAACTTTACTAATTTGTGTCGAGCCATAGCAACTTTGACCTCGCGATTTTTTATGGAGTGTTTTACGTCCTACAGACAGGTAAGCAACACAACCAGTTTGATTAATTTCGCTGTTTTGATTAGTTGGATTTAGCCGAAATAACTTCATTGCACTGGAGGCAGATGGAATTTCAAAAGTTGAAGTTAATTCTTCTTTTGTCCGCGTATCTTCCAGAGAAGTTTCTGTTAAATATCGGACTTTTTTATCGATAATTCCTGGGGCGAGGTCTTGGCGAATCCGAATTATCCGCGCGCCTTTCCATTCTTGCTCCATATGTTCGTGCAAGGGGCTTCCAGACTTGGTTTCAAAATTAATCTGATTTGCATTCATTTTAGAATCGGCAAGCCAAGACCAAAGTTTCACGCAGTTGGAAGAATCGATCGTAACTAATGGTTGATTTCCCTCCTCTACAGAATTGGAAATAATCTGCTTGACAAATTCCATGAAACGATTCCGACGCACATCTTCTTTGTCAGCCAGTTTCACGGGGGAGATTTGGGAAATGAAGGCGATCGCATCAGAAAACTTGCTCCAAGGACTGATTTGTAAACTATTCCTCTCATAAGCACAGCACAGTTCGCACTCGCCTGTCTCCACGTTGAGACGCATAGCAACTGGTAAAAAGGTCTTCTCAATAGAGCCGCGACTGCGACCTTTCTGTTTGCGGACGATCGTAATCCCGATAATTTCTTTTGGTCTGGCTTCTATTGGAGTATCTTTTAGCCATTTGTCAACCTTTTCCTTGACATCATCAATGCGACCAGAATGAGCAGAAAGTAAGTCTTTTAGAGCAGCTTGCACTCGATGGGAAAAATTAGCGAGGTTGAGAATATTTTTCTCCTTAGTTTTCTCAATTGGTAGCAGAAACTGCACGCAAGAACCGGCGAGTTTAGCCAGTGCTTGACGGGATGATGGTTTATTCACCGAATCGTCATGTTTATTGTTTGGATACCATTCCGGCGCCATTACGAGGCAAAAAGTGCGCTGTTTGCGTAAAGCAAGGTCTGTGACGATCGACTCCCATGCTTCTATGCGGTGGCGAGATCGCTCTTTTGCTGTCAAATTTGCACCGGGCAATGACTCTTTGGGCCCGTGAGTGTTTGCTGGCAAACGATTAGCAATGAGTTTGATCGCACCACCCCAGAGAACGCGAATCATTGCTTGCAGCAGTTTTATTTCGGTTTGGCATTGTTCTTCGTAAAAGACAACAAGCAACAGTCTTTCGTTAGGATATAGCCGACGCATAGCTTCCTGGTTTGCCTGAATCATCGCTTTTAGTTCTTTTAATTGACACACCAATTCAAGGGCTTTTCTGCTATTTAAAATATTATCTAAATTGGTATCAAGGTGTTTAGTTAGCAAGCTGTTTAACTCATTGTCCTCAAAGCTTTCTAGATATTTGGGAGTCAAATCAGAACAGTCGTCTTTTTCGAGAACTTCTAAAGCAGCACCTAACAGAGTAGGCAGATTAATCATGCGTGAAGCTGCATCATCTAATTTGTGGCTTTCACCTCTCTTAAATTTTACAGGAGAGTAATTATCAAAAGCTTTAAAACCGATAGGTTCAATAATTTTGGCGATCGCCTCAAAAGCTTCTAATTTATCAATCTCCGGTACACCAGCATCAATCTCGTGTTTTCCTTCTTGCAGTCCGTTGCGGTAAGTTAACATTACTTGACAGCGTTCTGTTGAAGCTTGACCCAAAGCAATTTGGGAACCATCAATATTTTGACCGTTAGGGGTTTTCAGCGGGAGTTTGAGCTTGCCACGCAATGCTTCAAAATCTTTATCGATCGCCCAAAACCACTTTTTCTTTTTGTGCTGCTGATTTTTCTCCTGTTTTTCCGACTGGGAAAGCACTGTGTAGCTAAAAGCGCGATCGCTGTAGTTTTGAGAAAAGACAAAACCGCTAATATCTGCTGAGTTATAACGTGCAGGTTTTAACTGACCCACCCAGCGGCGTTTGGAAACATCTATCTTCAATAAAGGCTGGTGCAAAGAAGGATAGGTTACAACTTCTAAGCGTACCACCAGACTGAATTTTCCTGTAGTGTCGGGTAGAGTAATGGGATCGGTAATTAATTCTGCCATCCCAGTTGTGAGGCTACCACTGCTGGAAATAACCCGCTTCATTGTTCCTAGCCCCTGAAAAATCTCTTTTCCGGCGATCGCACGAGCTGCATAATCGACTAACACGCGATAATCATAATTGTTGCTGTGTTTTGTAGTTCCTGTATTTGGATTCCATTTCCAAGGTAAAACTTGAGACTCAGACGGAGTAATTGTTAACAACTCCTTTCGATCGTGCAAATCTTCCAAACGGTCGATAACTTCCAATAGCCCCTCTTCTTTTTTAGCAAAAGGTTTGATAAAATTTATCATCCACTCGTTAATAATGGGGCGTAACGCTTTCTGGATTTCTTGAGAATTTTCGCAATTTAAGTAAGCAAATGGTTCCGGCTCATTTAAACTTTTAGAATTCAACGAATAGTTACTCAAACCTACATTTGACTGAATCCGTGCGGCACTGTCAAGTCCTAATTCTAACAAACCTCGCAGCGAGGCATAAGGGAGATTTTTGATTGTTGAATCACCCTTGCAAATAGCTTTTTGGATGGTCGAAAGCTCATGTAAAGCAGATTTTGTCCAACCTAGTGTCAAGCCTTTGACTGTTACTGGCTCGATATTATCTGGCACGGTAAAAGCTAGGGTAATTTCTTTCAGACTCTTATTCGCAAGAGGAATGTAAAGAGTGTCTGAAACCACAGTAGCTTCAGTTTCTTCGTCATCATCGGATTCGATTTCGTCAAAAATGTCGTCGTTCATGGTTGCATCTCCAATAATAGTGGTTTCCTTTATAGTCCTGGACGCATGGGGGCCAGAAACCGGGTTTTTTTACGAAAATATTTCGTTACAGCCCGTAGATTCGGTAAAAAACCCGGTTTCTTTGGTCTGACTGCGTCCAGGACTGCTTTACTTCGCCGTCGCGATCGAATTCAATTTCGTCCAAAATTTCGTCGTTCATGCTTACATCTCCAATAAAGGCGAAAAATCATTAAAATCGTCTTCTTCCTCTGTCAAACCTTCAGAATCGCGTAAACTTTCTGGGTAAACTATGCCATTAATGCGCCGCAGGGGATCCAGAAATGCACCGTAAAGTTCTTGATAAATTTCTCGAATCACTGGATCGGGATGCTTGACGCATTCTTCTAAAATAATTCGCATCTGAACTAGCATACTGTCCCGCCCGGAGTCAGGTTCATTTTTAGTAGATTTAATTGCCCAAGCTGCATCGACAAAGTAAACTTGTACCGGACACCCATTTCGCATCCCGCGCCCAATTGTTTGCAAAATCCCAACCATCTGATTGGCCGTAAACGGTTTAAATAAATCTTCACCCAAACGGCTAGCCATGAGAGGTTCGCGTAACAGCCGATTAGCCGTTTTCCAGAGTTGTTTTCGGGACTGTTTCCAAGTATTATAAATTGCTGGCAAGTCTTCTGATTCAGTAAAAACTCTACTGTTAAATTCTTGGGTAGCTTTTCCGGCTAGACTGTACAAAAGTTGCGTATCGTCAGTCGTGGGGTGGGGACGGGTGAGGAAATAAATTGTACCAATGGCTGCATCGAGTTGCCTATCTCCTTTGGTAAAAACAATATTCACGCCTCTACCAATTGCCAACATCGGAAAAATGATAATATCGCAAGTTTCATCATCTCCTAAAGCCTCGCACTGAGCCGTGGTAACGAAATCAGTGGGTTGCTCTCCGTTTTTGAGAAAATTAACAACTGCTTTGGTTCTTTTGCCGATTTCTGGATGGTAATCGTTGATAAAATTCTTAACGTTCCGAGCTTGTTCGTAGCTGTTAACAATTAATGCAGCTTTGCGGTAAATACCCTTTTGCAGGTCAAAGTTGCGGATAGATTTGTAAATTTCCGATTTCTGGTTTCCTCCCCGCACCAGCGCGTCTACCATTTTTTCTAAATTGAGATCGCGCCGATCATTGCCAGCACCGCTAAATCGGAGAGGTTCATCGCGCCATTCGCGATCTGGCAGCCATTTGAAGCGGTAAATGCTCTTTTTGGGATCGTGTTCTGTTTGGCGCGGCTTCAGCAGATAATCCGGCCCAGAGTTAATGTGATAAGCAGGACTTGCTTCGAGAAAAGAAGTAGCTGAAGTCATTAAAACTGCCGGCCCTGTCAGTTCGCCATCTGCCTCAAATAACTTATGAAAACGGTGCATTAACATCCGAGGCGCGCCCACAAAAATGATATAAGACAGTTTTACATTGCGGGCTTGAGATCGAGTAGTTTGTGCCGATTCAAAACTGTATTTAACGCCCGAAAAAGACCCCAAAATATTCTCAGGAATCAGTTGTCGCAGTTCCGGCGTTGCCGTTGATTCGACAATCGGTTCCCGAATCAGTCCTTCTGCTACCATTGTTCTCGTTTCCGGTACGATCCGCTGATAGCCTAAAATCACGAAAGTAACGCAAACAAGTAAGGTAATCGTATCCCGATCTTCGCCTGATGCAGTGCTATCCTTAAAACACAAAGGCAAAAACAATTCGGCAATTTCTTTGACAATCTTGTCGCGCCGTTCGATTAGATTCTCTGCTAAATAACGGCGAAAATAAAAAATCTGAGTTTCCCACTGCTGTTTGAGGGTATCGCGGTTGATTCCCAGCCTTTGAGCGCACAGATCTAGGTTGAGTCGATCGTGCGGTTCAATGCCCGTGCGATCGTAAAAAGCATGGTAAGCAGCCGTTTCCCAGAATTCTTTCAAGGCTCGACTTTTGCTAAATCCCTGTTTGACTTCCTCTTCGTCAAGGCGATCGCGTTTAGAAGTTTTATCATAGCCATCCAACAAATCGCTGACAATTCTCAGAACGGTTAATAACTGATTCTCATAGCGTTTGCCGACTCGCGATGAGGGCATATTTTGAACGGCAGTAATTAACGATGTGTTGTGATTGCCAAATTCTGCTAGGTCGCGGCTATAAAGTTCTACATCTCGATCGAACAATCGATAATTTTCGCCACGAGCAAAACGATTGTGAATTTGTTCTTGAATGACTAAATGGATAGAATCGGCCGCACCAGAAAGTTTTAAAGTTGCAGCACCGTAAGCATCCAGATTTGATTGCACCATATCTGCTTCGTCAAAAACTACGACATCGAATGTCCGGGCAATCAATTCAAAATAACGAATGCGTTCGCGAATGGCATGAGATGGAACTTCCGTATCCATTGAGAGAACGTGGCCGACCCAAATATCGGCATCTAGCAAATCGCGGGGTGCTTTGTGGCGGCCGCACATCGTCCAAACCGGACAAAGATACTTTTTCATTTGCCCTTTTTTGCCACCGCTTTGTAAAATTTCGTTGCAGGGTGCATAACTAAATCCCCACATCGAAGTATCAGCAGTAGAAAACGCAGGTAAGACGCAATTTAAGCCAAAAACTTCTGCCTGTTCCAAACTATAGCCAAAGCCGCCATTTCCCCCTGATGCTGCGATCGCCTCGGCAATATTGTTAGCGTGTCGGCGGCGAGTTCCATCGCTTTGACCGACTAGCATTCCCACTTTAATTTCATGAAATGCCAGTTCAGCCATGTACTGTCTGGCAACTTCAATAGAGGGAAACACAAACATCGCTTTATAACCGCGTTTTCCCAACCATACAGCTATCAATACGAGCAAAGTTGTTTTGCCCGATCCAGGCAGTCCAATTAAGTGCTTGAGGCCTTCTAGTTCGATGACTGTTTCTTCCCGCAAACCCTTGCCAATTTCTGGCACTTTAAGCGCAAAATGTTGAAACCGTTTTACCCAGTTCCCCTGTCTTTTTTCTGGGTGATTTGCTTCGCGTTCATCCATCTCAACTGCTAACTCGTAAAGTTCCGCAAGGGGAATGCGGATTTTTGCTTTCGGCAAGCGATCGAGGGAATGGGTGCGGCGTGGCGCAAGTGGGGCTGTGATCGGCCCAATTGGCACTCTCGCGGCTGTTGTTTCTTCACCTAAAGCAACGGCCATTTGCTGGCGGGGATCGGCAAAGGTTGCGCTGTAAAATTGGTGTGCCAAAGGCTGGCCCAGAATTTGACGCGCTTTGGCAATTAAAGGGTCTTCTAGGGGGTCTGTGCGTTCAAAGTGAAGTGTTTCTAAGTTAATTTTATAGGTTCCTTGAGTTTTGTTGCGGTAGTGGCGATCGTTATAAATAGCAACGGCGTGTTTCACTGACTGTTCTGTCACGTAAGCCAGCGACATCAGGCGCATATTGAAAATGGCTTGGCGGGCTTTTGTCAACGCGGGTGCATTGATGATACTCGCCATTCCCGATATCGTTAAAGGGGCATATTCTAGGGAATTAGTCTCAATAAATTCTGCCATCAAGACACACAGCCAGCAAATGCGATCTATTCCCGTCCAGAAATCTGGTTTAATTCTCATATTTGATTTTCTTTAACAACTGTATGACTTGTGAAACAGACAGAATTTCGAGAGTAGCAGGATCGCCTTTTTTATCGATCGCAGACTGGAAAGTAGAGAGGTAATTTGGCCGCTCCTCAATTAATTGGTCGCTGACGGCAATGATGCGGCGGCGGTAGTGAATCAGCCCTCCGATGCCAGTGCGGTTGAGGCGCAAAGCAAGGGAGACAGGACTGGTGTATGACTTAGCATCAATGCCGATATTGCGACCGTTAATTGCTACATCGCATAGGTCTGATTCTGGGTAAAGTTCGGCATCTAGTCCGTTTTTTATGGCAGCCTTAAAAATTGCTAATTCGTCGATCGCCGGCCCAGTCCAATAGGTTAAAATTTGCGGTTGGGCAATCAGCAATCGGTCTTGGTTTGGGTCTAATTTCTCCGAAACTTTTGCTGTTGAGGAGTTGTGACCGAGGCATTGGCGAATCGGACATCGCCCATCGGAAAAAAGTTCTCGATCAAGATAGGGGCGCATCAGCGTACCGCAATACGCGCAGCGATGAGCGTGTCCGTCAATTAACCAGATATCCGGCACGCTATCAAAAAAGGTGTCAACAATCATTCCCTGTAAAGGCGTTAAATCGTTGTCACGTAAATACTCTAAGAGTTGGTGTTCTCCGATGAGCGATCGGCTGCCAAATAGCGATCGCAAAGCCGTATAAGCTTTGTGCTGGCGGCGAATTCCCAATCGTTCAGTTGCCTCGCGCAACCGTTGGTACAGGCGGTGTTCGATGATATTATCTTCGCCAAAAGTGCCTTTACTGTTGGCAATTACTGCACAATCTGGGGTTGGCACTCGCAAGTCTGGATCGATGAGAATTACTTGACCAGAGTCAAAATCGGCGTGACAAAAAATATCTAATTCCCACTTATTGAGGGGATATCTAGCACGTTCCAAAACCGTATGCACGCAAGCCGCGCGATCGCTTTTTCCAGATTCGATATATAGCCTGCCTAACTTGCACATAGCCCGATAAAGTTCCGATGGCATAGTATCGTCTTGGCGAACGATGTCTCGATTGAGAATTCTTGTGTACTGTCGCAGAATTCCCTGGGCTAGCAATATAACAGTATCTTCAGCCAGATCGATCGTGCTGGCGTGTCCTGTGGGTAATGGCAATGTCGTTGTTTGCATTTGTGGCAACCAGGTTGGGTCTTGACCATCAGTCTCGGCAAGAATTTGTTGCTCCAATGTTGCGTCTGGGAATGATGGTAAAACTTGCGCGATCGCGGCCAGTGTCCAGCCTTTCTTGAGCAAAAGTGCTGTTCCCAGTCCTTCTAAAATCTGCCGAAACCGAAATTCTTGACCTTTCGGCTGTGACAGGAGTTGCTTGGATCTCCACGATCGCACAGTTCTTAAGGCAGGTGGTTCCACAGATAGCCCAAGCTGCTCAATCCGTCGTTTTAGTTCTTTTGTCAGAAACTCAGCAGTTCCCTGCCACTGGCGATCGTCTTCAAAGTACATAGATGTATAAAACCAACCTATTTACATCATTTAGTGATTACACTAAACGATGTAAATAAAGGATGTCAATAGAGGCTACTCAAAATACTCGTGGCTCAAGGTAGTCATTTACCTGTGAATATCTTGCTGGATCAAGCTTTCAGTCTAATTAGAGTCAGGTAAAAACTTAGCTGAGTCCACTCTTGGATCGCAAAATCTTGCTCCCACTGCCAGTCAGTCGGTTAACCTATGGCAAATTTTCTACCTCTGGCCCAACTGCCCACCGTTTTTGGTGAATTCAACTATAATTCAAAATACACTTGAGTCCAGCCCGCACCTTCCCCGGAATATTCTAACTGTGTTTACCACCGCACCTGCTCCGAACTTTACTCAAACCCGACTGCCCCACGACTTGTTTGCAGCCATTAACGCCCTCAAACAAGAGTTAAACGCCGTCATTCTCGCCCACTATTACCAAGACTCCGAGATTCAAGACATCGCAGACTTCATTGGCGACTCCCTAGAACTTGCCCGCAAAGCCGCCAACACCAGCGCCGATGTCATAGTTTTTGCCGGAGTTCATTTCATGGCCGAAACCGCAAAAATTCTCAATCCCGACAAATTAGTATTGTTGCCCGACTTAAATGCTGGGTGTTCCCTCGCCGACAGTTGCCCTCCCGAAGCCTTTGCAGCTTTCAAAGCCGATCGACCAGGACATTTAGTAATTTCCTACATTAATTGTACCGCCGCCATTAAGGCAATGAGCGATATAATTTGCACCAGTTCTAACGCGGTTAAAATTGTCAACCAAATTCCCGAAAATCAGCCGATAATTTTTGGGCCCGATCGCAATCTCGGCCGCTACGTCATGGAACAAACCGGCAGAAACATGGAAATCTGGCAAGGAGCCTGCATCGTCCACGAAAACTTCTCAGAAAAAAAGATAGTTCAACTCAAAATCGAAAATCCCGAAGCCGAAATAATTGCCCACCCAGAATGCGAACCTCCCGTGCTGCGCCACGCTAATTACATCGGCTCCACCACCGCTTTGCTCAAATATTCTCAAGCTAGTTCCTGCCAAGCTTTTATTGTCGCGACTGAACCGGGAATCATTCACCAAATGCAAAAGCAAGCTCCGTACAAACGCTTTATTCCCGCTCCTCCCAACAATAATAGTTGTGCTTGCAACGAATGCCCGCACATGAGATTAAATACCTTGGAAAAATTGTATCTAGCTATGAAAAATCAAACCCCTGAAATTACCATGCCCCTAAATATTCAACTAGCAGCCTTGCAGCCCATCCAACGAATGCTAGAAATGAGCTAACCGCTGGCTATTTTTCAGTAAATACCTTGTATGCTGGGTTGGGCGCGAGGATTAAATTAAGCCATCGCCTAACCCACCAACATCGATCGGCAATCTGTGAATCAGTTGTCCACTCTTTCTCTTCTCTTCGTGTGCGCGTCTGCGGTTTCTGCCTTTAAAACTCATAAACAACGATAAATGATGTCCGAAAAACTGATTGTTTTCACCCGCTATCCCGAACCGGGAACAACCAAAACTCGACTTATTCCGGTGCTGGGAAAAGCAGGTGCTGCCAACCTTCACCGCTTGATGGCCCAACGAACGATCACCTGCGCTCTCTCTCTCCAAAAATCCCGCCGATTATCGGTAGAAATTCACCGAGCCGGCGGCAGCCAACAACTGATGCAAGAGTGGCTGGGAAGTGATATTATTTATCAAAATCAAACAGACGGCGATTTGGGCGCGAGAATGACAGCAGCGTTTCAAAAGTCTTTTAATTCAGGGGTTGAGAAAACTGCAATAATCGGTACAGATTGTCCTGAGTTGAAAGCAGAAATCATGGCACAAGCTTTTGAGGAACTGAGCCACCACGATTTAGTTTTGGGCCCTGCAAAAGACGGAGGTTATTATCTGATCGGGCTGCGGCGATCGATACCGGAATTATTCGGTGGCATTCACTGGGGAACCAGTGAAGTATTTGCTTGTACGCGGGCGATCGCCCAAAATCTCGATCTCAATATTGCTTATCTTCCCACTCTTGCAGATATCGATCGACCCGAAGATCTCCTCGGTTTAGATATTAATATGTTGAAATAAATAAAATATATTTAATCTATTTTAAGTATTAGAAATTATCATATATAATTAGAGAAAACTACTTGATTGTGAAACCAGAACGTCATAATATAGTAATTGTATTTGTCTAACCAAATGCTGAATCTCAGTAGCAGTTAGACAGCGCTTGGGACAATAGTCCCAGGCGCGAGAAAACACCCAAAATTAGCAAATAAATTAGCAACTACCAGCTCAGCTTTGTAGGAAATCCGCCCTGCCAGATGAAAGCCCAATGTAGGCGCGCTCCCGGCGGCGTAAGAAATGAGCAACTAACATATAAGCTTTGTACAAAATCGCTCTCCCTGGTTAAGTCCCTATGTAGGGGCTATCCAGGCGTAAAAAATGGGTTCGCATAACAGATAAACTTTGTACAAAACCCGCCCTCTGTCACGGGGTGCTTAATTCTGTATGTCGCCAGAAAATCCCCATCTCAAAATTTCCATTATCATTCCAGTCTTAAACGAAGCACCTACAATTGCCTCAGTCATCTGCACCGCCCTTGATGCCCAAAATGTCGAAATAATTGTCGCCGACGGCAGCAGCAGCGATGGTACTACAGATATAGCAAAATCTTTGGGCGTGCGAGTTATCTGCACTGCCCCAGGCCGCGCCACCCAAATGAATGCAGGTGCCGCCGCAGCTACAGGAGATATCCTGCTGTTTCTCCACGCAGACACTCTGTTGCCTCGCGGGTACGACTCTTGCGCGCGTCGGGTACTAGCTAACCCGTCTGCTGTAGCGGGGGCCTTTCAACTCAAGATTGACGCCCGCAGCCTGGGCCTCCGGCTGGTAGAAACAGGGGTTAACTGGCGATCGAACTTTCTGCAAATGCCCTACGGCGATCAAGCTATTTTCCTCCACGCAGTTACCTTTGACAAAATCGGCGGTTTTCCCGACTTGCCCCTGATGGAAGACTTTGAATTCGTGCGTCGATTGAAAAAACAAGGCCGCATTGAAATATTACCCCACCCTGTGCTGACCTCCGCCCGTCGGTGGCAGCAGCTTGGGGTGATCAAAACCACCGCCATTAATCAAATAGTAATCATCGCTTATTTCCTGGGAGTGTCGCCCGATCGACTCGCTTTCTGGTATAAGAGGCAAAAGAAAAATTCTTCCAAAAACTAAAGAATAGTGAACTTTTCTAAAGCTCGCCGTTAATTATGTAAATAGGAAACACGTCCCTGCGTAAAATATGACTTGAACGCCTCAACTTTATTAAACTGCGAGGACAAACAGAATATGGCCGATCCCAGAGATGCAGAGCTTATTAAACCCTTTAACGGCGACCCCTTCACGGGTCATCTAGCCACCCCCATCAGTGCTTCTGATTTCACAAAAGCATTCATTGGGAACTTGCCCGCCTACCGCAAAGGACTCTCGCCCCTAATTCGAGGCCTAGAAATCGGTTTGGCACACGGTTATTTCCTCGTCGGCCCCGAAATCGTCTTCGGACCCCTGCGGGATTATCCAGAAGCAGCTAATCTCGGGGGATTGTATACAGCCCTCGTCTTAGTTCTGCTGGGCACACTAGGTATGTCTGCTTACGGTTTAGTCTCTTTCAAACAAGACAACACCAGCTACCCTAGCGCTAATCCCATGACCCCTGATTCCCTCAGAAATGCTGAGGGGTGGAGCCAGCTTACCGGGGGTTTCTTCATTGGTGGAATGGGTGGTGTCTTTGTTGCCTACTTCTTACTCGAAAACTTTAACGGCGTTGATGCCATTTTCCGGGGTTTAGTCAACAATTAGACTCGACTCCCAAATATCCCTGTTGGAACACACTAACTTTAGTTTGGAGAATTTGATATGACAGGTTCCTACGCTGCCTCTTTCTTGCCTTGGATTTTGATTCCCCTAATTACCTGGGTGATGCCGGTGGTGGTAATGGGTTTGTTGTTTATCTACATTGAAAGCGACGCCTGATCCTTACCCCTAAAGTAAGACCTAAGTTGGAAAGCCGAAGTAAGACGATTGATCAACAATTGCTGTGAAATTTCTAGATAAATCTAGGGAAAATCAGCACAAATTGTTTTGAGATTGCTTGCTATCAGAAAACTTAGTTTCTTTTCCCCCATCCCCAGAATTTATCTGTGGAGCAATCTTTCAGTTTTCTTCCTTCAAAACTCATAATTGCAAAAAAATCCTCCGCCTGCAGGCAGAGGATTTTTTTACAAAGAAGACAAATCATCCGCTCAGAGCACACAAATTGCCAAATTCTAAGCCACAATTGTTATGGAAACCTACTAATGAGGAGACAGCGATGCAATTTTTCCCCGCACGCCGCATCTTAGCTCCATTCCTGATCTCGGTACTGCTGCTGGTGACCGCCTGCGGCCAAACCCAAGCCCCATCACGCTGGGACAAAGCCCAGGAGGAAAGCACCCAAAAACCTGGTAAAGCACAGCAGACAACTGCTGACAAATCAACTGCTAGTAATCAAAACCTGCCCAAAAAGGCAGTTGCAGGCGGTAAGTTAAATAAATACTTCCCGGCTTCTGGCGGTGGATTCGATCGCGTTTTTGCTCAAGAAAAATCCGGTTTTGCTGAAGCTAAGTTGAACAAAGACGGTAAAAATGTCGCGGTACTTTCGATTAACGACATCGCCGGCAACCCCAACGCAGGTGCAAAATTTAAGCAAAGTACCAAGCAAATTGCCGGCTATCCCGCCATTAATCAGGGTGCTAATGGTACCGCTGTTTTAGTGGCCAATCGCTATCAGGTGAAAGTTCAATCGCGCAGTCCCTCTTTTACCGCTAGCGATCGCGAAGCTTGGCTGTCAAAATTTAACCTCGGCGGCCTCGCCCGCGTCAAGTAGCAATGTCTCTTGTCACACTCCGCGCCCGACTCCAGTCTGGCGCTATCAGAACTAAGTCTGCCATAAGAAGACTGTGAAGTTCTTGCCATCTGCCAAAAGTAATACCTTTGATTTTCGTTCCAGCATAAGGAGTTTTTTGTGAGCAAAACAGTCTTTGAATTAGTCGATACACTGCCTCAAGACAACATGACTGTCAAAGCCCTGCGAGCGCTTGACTTTGTGGTTCCCGGCGAGTGGAACAATTTAGTTGGCTTTGAAAATACCATTCGCACCGTTACTGGCGAAACTGACGAAGAACTGATTCAGCAAATTGGCGAGCGCGCCATCTACCTCTACAACGATAAATCTGAGGGCTACCAGCGCGCTCTCTGGCTCTACCAAACGATCGACAGTGCCGACAAGGCTTTGGGCACTGCCGCCCTCGCTAACAAAGTCTCCCAAAATGTGCCGTTTTTGTCCATGCTCGGCAATCTCACTCCCAAGCCGGAAAAAGCTCAAACGATCGACCTTTCTTTGAAGTTAGTCACTGAGTTGCTCGCTTTTTGCCAAATCAACGGCATTCCCGGCGACAGCATCGGCGATTTTGCCGCTTCTTTGGCCGACTACGGCGGCGAATCCCTGATGCGGATGGCTGCTTTGGTTTGCTTTGACGGTTTGATTCCCCTGGGCCCAGACTTTATCATGGCAACTCAATCTTGGATTCAGAGGCTCTCCCCGAACGATTTGCAAGATAATTCGGCCTTTAAGTCGATCGGCGGCATGATTCCTGGCGGCTCTCCCGCAGGCCAACTCGGCTTTATCGGCGAAAGCTTTAACTCGGTTTCTGGCTGGATGAGCTCTTTTGTGAGCGATCGAGGTTTGACTCCCCAAAACGTACTCGGCCACTTGCAGAATTTTGTAGATATTTCAGCAGACAAGGTGGACTACGTGGGTGCATTCCTCGACATGACTACCAACTACTACGAACACACCGGTGTTCAAACTCTCGCCCGCCGTTTGATTGAACGAGCTGTCGCTGAGATTTAGAATAACCAAAGGAGTTGCGATGTTTGCGGGCGATCGCCCTGTGAGAGTGTTTTCAGTTCAAATTTTTTTGACTAGCCATTCTCTCAAGTTGGTTTTCGATAAAATGTGTGCCCTCAAGAAAGTCGATCGCCCGCTTGCTCAACTCCCAACTCCTTACCGAATCACTTTTAACAGGAAGCGTTAATGTCAGAAGAACCGAAAAATCCTACCGCTGGCGAATCGGAAACTCCCAGTGCGTCGATCGAGAACGCCCCGAGTTCCGACACAGCCGAGACAAGCGACTTTCCCAGCACTGACCAGCCTCAGCCGGCTGCTAAAAAGCCCAAAGAACCGAAAAATCCTACCGCTGGCGAATCCGAAACTCCCAGTGCTTCGATCGAGAACGCCCCGAGTTCCGACACAGCCGAGACAAGCGACTTCCCCAGCACTGACAAGCCCCAGGCGGCTGCTAAAAAGCCCGCAGCCAAGGCCGAAGGCGACAAGCCCCCAGCTAAAGCTAAAAAGGAAAAAGCCCCTGCTGTTGAAGACAAGCCCTTTGCGGAATTTATTCAACAAGATTATTTGCCCGCTTTGCAAACTGCTTTGACTAAGCAGGGCGTTAAGGATTTAGAGGTGAGTTTTACCAAGCAAAAATTCCCCGTTTTTGGCATGAGTTCCGCCGGGGATTGCTGGCAGGTAATTGGTAAATTCCAAGAAGGAGAGCGCCAATTTAACCTGTATTTTCCTCAAGAAAATATTCAAAGTCAAAGAGCATTTTCCTGCGCGGAAAATAAGACCAAAACCAGCACTTTAGAGCCTTTTTTGATAGATGAGCGCAAGGTAACACTAGACCTCATGGTGTTTGGCGTCGTCCAGCGACTTAACGCTCAAAAATGGCTGAGTCTTAATTAACCGGAGTTCGGGATAAGAAGAGGGGGGGACAATAACTTACTCAAAGTCAACCCCTACTCCCCAACAATCAGGCAGGGCTGTTTCATTCTCACCAAAAACATGAATTTTGACTCTTGTAGTGCCAAGAATGCCTACCCCCGACCTAGAGGATTTGATCGGCAGATCAGACCAAGAGGGCAGGCACGGGGAGTAGGGGTAGCACGGCCCCTACCGAGAATGAAACTGTCCTGCTTCTTAAGGGGGATTTAGGGGGATCTGGACTCAGGTAAAAACGAGATTTATCACAGGCTTTCAGGCGATTGTTGACACCAACGGGATCTTGGA
This sequence comes from Microcoleus sp. BR0-C5, assembly GCF_036705045.1. Taxonomy (NCBI): domain Bacteria; kingdom Bacillati; phylum Cyanobacteriota; class Cyanophyceae; order Oscillatoriales; family Microcoleaceae; genus Microcoleus; species Microcoleus sp. BR0-C5. Next base: position 982 of record NZ_JAUBTR010000102.1, on the reverse strand, counting down.
GTATCCCTACGGGGAAGCTCACGATAGGCGGGTGTACTTCATAAATGTGGAATCTCCTGTAAATGGAAAGCAATAGCCAGAGAACTCAAAAAATCAGGTCATCTTCTCAATCAGTGGCTCCATCAATCCTGTCGGATGAAACTGAAGATAAAAATACAATTTTTTGGCAAGAATGGCAGGTGCATCAAGATTATCTTTCCCATTGCTGTCTTAAGTGGATGAACTCAAACCCAATCGATGCCGAAGAAGTATTGAGTCAGGCAATGCTTAAAGCCTGGACAGAATGGCAAAACTATGGAAGTCAAATTAAATGTCCTAAAGCTTGGTTAACTCAAATTCTATATAACTTCTGCATAGATTTGCATCGAAAACGAAAACGAGAAACATTAATAATTGAAAACATAGACGAGATTAAAGTTGAAGATTATCGAGCACTTTATTCTAACTTAGGATTTACTGAACCTAATCTTATAGACCTGGAATTGCAGGCATATATCTACCATAAAATTGACTCCTTGCCTCCCAGACTCCGCGAGACTTTTGTCTTATACCACTACCAAAATAAATCTTATCAAGATATTGCCAAGCTATTTCTATTCTCTGAAGAAAACGTCCGCAAATGCGTGAGCAAAGCCTGCCGAATTCTGCGAAGGCATTTAACCAAATATCTGGCCGGTGAAGATGATACTCCTCTAAATTCTTCCTCGCCCGCCTTAAAATTGGTAATTCCTTTGCTAGAAAAGTCTCAACCCCAATGCAATTGGGAATCACTAATTCCCCCAAAAAGCCAGGATGAAGAAATTAGCTATCAAGTCACCGTACTATGTCTGGAAACTTTATCCCATCATTCCTACATCTCTACTACTCTTCTAGTCTGGAGATGAAAGTGCGTTGAGTCAGCCGTTGTTTATCCCGCCTGTGGGGAAGTCGAGACGATATTGCAGCGGCTCAACGGTAAGAGGAGCAAGGGTTATAGGGTTTG
>NZ_JAUBTR010000101.1:0-18881 GCF_036705045.1 Microcoleus sp. BR0-C5 | reverse complement strand
GGTAGGCACAGATATTTTTCCTACAGTGAAGGTATGAAAATCCTTAGTCATCAAAGCCAGAACTGCGGAATGTGGGTCAAAACATCGAAACAATTAAAATTTCCGGTACTGCTGCGGGTGTCAGCACTCGCTACATCGGTGCATTCGAGGGCAATATCAATTTTGACATCAAAGATTTGCAAGATTTGGGAATTAATACCTACCGCATTTACGGCGGGATGTCTCGATGAGAATCTGAAAATGATAGTAAATACGGCTGGCCCGAAATATCCGAAATTAAGGCAAATCCAAATATAATTAATTGGGCGCATTGGGATCAGATTATGACTAATCCGCCCCAGGGTAGCGATTATTGGTGGTCGGGAGAACCCGGTACTGTTTGGCAAGGCAATGCCAGGACTATTTTTAATAGTCTCAAACAAGCAAATATTCGCCCGGTGGTGAGTATTCGGAATGTAGATAATGGCTGGAATCCGAGTTGGGCGCTGCAACTGAATCCGCCGCGCACAGGAGAAGATTGGAACGAGTGGTGGGAACAGGTTTTTGCTACGGTTTATTGGCTGAATGTTCGCCATGATTACCGCGTTGATGATTGGGAAATTCACAACGAACCGGACAATCGCGAGCAGGGTTGGGGCGGGACTAGGGCTGACTATTTTGAATTGGTTAAGGTGGCAAAAGATGCGATCGACTTTGTTTATAAAACTTATTTGCCCGATCGCACTTACCGTATCCACCGCCCGAAAACCATAGGCTGCAGCAATTGGCCGGCTAGTGCTTTGCAAGAAATACCGAATTATTTCGATACAGTCAATGTCCACAACTACGATGCAGATATTTCTAACTACACCCGCAAAGTGCGCGGCTGGATGAACGGTACTGTCCGCGCTAACTCGCAGCTTTGGGTAGGAGAATGGGGAACTTACAACATGAGCTACGGCGATTTATCTTTAGCTTTAAATTTGATTAAGAATTTGATTCGAGGTTCTCAACCGGGGGATAATTATATTGACGGCAGTCACATATTCTGTTTGTACGACTGGGGCAAGCCCGCAGGGGCGGAAGGTTTGCTAGGGGACGGGGGAAAACGGCGCGCAGGCTACTATGCTTTGCGGATGGGAATTAGAGCTTTGCAGGGCGGGAAAGCTACCTTTTTTCCTATCACTAATAGTTCGGATTTAATGGCAGTTGCAACTCTTGATGCTAGCAAGAATGTTTACTTGCTGGTTGTCAATGACCGAGCAACATCTTACACTGTTAATGCTGATATTTCGGAGCTGATAAAAACTGGTAATGGCACGGTGCGGGAGTTCAGTTCTAAAACAATGGATGAGGTTGTTGGTAGCTTAAGGCTCAAGGGCGGCAATGCGAGTTTTGCACTGGCAGGGAACAGCGCTATTCTCATCAAGTTCGATCGCCAGAATTGAAGCTCAAATCCTCTGGGTCATAATTCGGATAAGATAGAATTAGTTATGCTCAGAATTATTTATTTTCTGCCTGTTTTCCCCTGGAACCCTGGAACCCTTGAACCCTCGAACCCCTAATTGCACAGTTGCCATACCTAAGTCGTCCTGTTGTGATTCCCCTCCTGTCGCTGGTAAATTGGTAGCGTGCAGGTATCTTGCCTCAAACAGAATGCGAGCGAGAGTTCGGTTGAGGGCGAGAAAGTAGGGTGCAGTCTAGACAATCGCAGAAATTCTTGCTCGTAAACCCGCAGCAGTTATGCTAAGCGAGGAATTGCCCGCCAGCCTTCATGTCCGCCCTCTGGCAGATAGCATTGGTTCTGAAAGTCAGAAGCCGTCAATTATCAGGATATGGCACGGAATTAATTTTAAATGCCAAGATGCTGGAAGTATGGGTCAGTTTAATCGTACAGAAACTTTGAGGGCGCTGGGAAATCTCGCGGGTAAAGCCTCTCAATCAACCTGCTGCTCGCGATCCAACAAATATCACTTTTATGCCCCCTGATGTTTATTCCCTCCCTCAGTCAGGTCATCAACCGCAATCCCCTCACCGTCACCCCTGAGACGCCCGTAGAAAAGGCGATCGAGCTGATGAGTAGCACAGGAGCCAGTTACGTCCTCGTGGTAGAACCGCGCGGGAATTCTCAACTCGGAAATCCCACGAACGGGACTTCCCCACAATCGCGGGAACAGTCGGGTTTCTACAACGGCATACCGCGTGCGGTACACGCAGGAGGCAACGGGCGGCCTCTCAACGGCTCAAAAGCTCCCTATGCGGGCTGCCAGACAGTGCTGGGGATTTTTACAACGCGAGATATCGTACAGCTAAATTCGATCGGCGCTGCTTTGAGCGGATTTGCGATCGAGCAAATCATGATCAGAACCGTAACTGTAGCCCGAGAATCGGAAATTCCCGACTTTTTTGCCTTAGCAAATCTGCTGGAGAAAAATCAGATCAGCCATTTGCCCGTCGTCAGCGACACTGAAGAACTTGTCGGTTTAATTAGCTCTCAAAGCTTGGTGCAAATGTTGCAGGGAATTGGGGAATCGACACCAAAAGCAATTAGCAGCGCTTCGCCACCTGCGGCTTTCGCGTTCCCTCCGCCCCTGCCAATTGTGCATCAGAAAGTAGATCTACCTGCAAGTTTAATTAAACTTTATCAAATCCCTCAAATAGCAGCCTCACGAATAATTCACGCTCCTTCTAATTCTTCGGTTCGCTATTTGGCGCAACTGATGTTTAGACACAATGTTAGTTATGTATTAATCACTGAAACCCCCGATCAACACTCGACTGGTGCTGCTCACAATTCCAAATTTACAAATCCCAATATTCACAAACTGGTTGGGGTGGTAAGTTCGCGGGATATCGTGCAGTTGCAGGCCCTGGGAAGAGACTCTAACAAAATTAAAGCGGGAGCAATTTGCAGCAGTTCGCCGCCGCTGGTGCGATCGCACTCTAGCCTCGAAGCAGCCGTCGCGCTGCTGCAAAAACACTACTGCCAGTTGCCTTTATTAGTCATCAACGAAACAAATCACCCGATCGGGATTATCAATCCTAAAACTATCCTTTTACAAGCGCTGGATTCAAAATCTCTGCATTCTGGCTTAATCGCTGTGCAGCGCCAGCTAGAATCTAGCAACGCTCAATACAAAAAACTCTCAGCAGAAATACAGCGGACGGCCGCAAATAGCCACGAGGTGGCTGAAATTTCTCACCACAGTTTCGTAGAGCGGCCAAATCTCCCCCCTGCCGTCAACAATCAGGGGATTTGGGACTGGAATCTCGAAACAGATGAGTTTTTTTATTCGGCGCGGTGGCAAGAAATGCTGGGCTACCAAGAAGGGGAAATCTCGAATCGCCGATCGGAATGGTGGAGTCGCATCCACCGAGATGATATTGACTCGGTAAAGGCAGCTTTAGAAGAACACTTCGCCCAAAAGACACCGGATTTTGCGGCAGAATATCGGATGTACTGTAAAGACGGCAGCACTGTCTGGGTGCTGAACCGAGGTCAAGTTTTACGCAGCGCTACCGGCAAACCGCTGCGGGTAGTAGGAACTCATACAGATATTACTCCAAACAAGGAGTTTGAACTCAAAAACCGCGAGCAGGATCGAGAACAATTTCATCTATTTGACTCTTTGAAAGCAACAGTAATTTTCCACATAGATGCGGCGGGGGTTTTGAAATTTCTCAACCGCGCTTGGACGGAAATTACGAATTTTTCGGTTGCCGAAAGTTTGCAAACTAATTTTTTAGATTGGGTGCATCCAGATGAGCGCGAGCAATGTGCAAATTTATTGGAGTCTTTGCTGTCCGGGAAGTCGGAATTTGAACGGCGAGAACTGCGATTTAAGTCTAAGTCTGGTTCCGAGAAAAACTCCTTGGGAATTCACAGTAATTCCGGGTTTGTTTCCGTGGAACTATTTGCCCAAGTCCGGCGGAATTCCCAAGGCGAAATAGCGGGAATTTTCGGGACTTTGCACGATGTCTGCAACCGCCTCGAAGGAGTTGAGGAACTGCGGGAAAGCGAGCGGGCAATTCGATCGCTCTACGAGGTAATGGTGAGTTCGGAAGGCTCTTTTGACGATCGAACTATCCGGTTGCTGGCAATGGGCTGTAGTCAGTTTGGGATGGATATCGGGCTGTTGGGCAGGGTTTTGGGCGATCGCTACGAAGTGATTGCGGCTTATGTACCGGAAGATTTTCCCTTTGGATTTGCTAAAGGAGACGGTTTTGCTTTGAGCAGAACCTTTGAGCGAGAGGTTTTGCGATCGAGCGAACCTATTTCTGTCGAATCAGCCGGCACTACTCAGTGGCGCAACCACCCCGCTTACAGCGTCCGCAAGTTGGAGGCTTTTGTGGGGACGAGGGTAATAGTGCAAGGGCGAGTTTTTGGCACTTTGAGCTTTACTTCCCGCACCACTAAATCTCCTTTTAAACCGCTGAATTTTGAAATTTTAAAGTTGATGGGCAATTACATCGGTGCAGAAATTGCCCGCGAAGAGCGAGAGCGAACTTTGCAACGTCAGTACCAGCGCGTTTTACTACTCAAACAAATTACTCAAAAAGTGCGATCGACCTTAGACACTCAAGAAATTTTTCAAACTACCGCCACCCAAATCGGCCGCGTATTTGGTGTCAATCGCTGTACAATTCACACCTATCTTTCCGAACCTTATCCCCACCTTCCTTGCGTCGCGGAATACTTAGAACCCGGTCACGAATCCGCTTTAGATTTAGAACTTTCTGTCACTTATAACCCCTACACAGAAAAACTCCTCGCTGAAGATATAGCCCTGGCATCTCCCGATGTTTTTGCCGATCCTTTGCTGGAATCTTCGGGGCCGATGTGCCGCCGCATCGGATTAAAATCCATGTTGGCTGTTCGCACTTCCTATCAAGGAGAACCGAATGGAATTATTACTTTGCACCAGTGCGATGCAACTCGCCAGTGGAATCCCGACGAAATTGAACTATTAGAAGATGTTGCCGCTCAAGTTGGCATTACCTTAGCTCAAGCACAACTTTTAGAAACCGAAGTGCAGCGACAGCGACAGTTAGCAGAGCAAAATGAAGCTTTGGATCAAGCGCGACAAGCGGCGGAAGTTGCTAATAGAGCTAAGAGCGAATTTTTAGCGACTATGAGTCACGAAATTCGCACTCCGATGAATGCGGTCATCGGGATGACGGGCTTGCTGCTGGATATGGAACTAACTCCTGAACAGCGGGATTTTGTGGAGACAATTCGTACCAGCGGCGATGCTTTACTGACTATTATTAACGATATTCTCGACTTTTCTAAGATTGAATCTGGAAAATTGGATTTGGAACGCAGCCCCTTCGAGCTGCAAAACTGTATAGAAGAATCTCTGGAATTACTGGCTCCGAGAGCCTCAGAAAAAGGTTTAGAGCTGGCTTACTTTATTGAGGATTCTGTTCCGAAAAACATTTTAGGGGATGTCACGAGGCTGCGCCAAATTTTGGTAAATCTGCTGGGTAATGCAGTGAAGTTTACAGAATCTGGAGAAATTGTGGTGTGCTGTACGGCTAGGCAAATTGAACAGGTAGCTGCTAAGAGTTCGCCAGAAAAAATTAATATTCTAGAGCCACAACCCCTAGCAATTAACCAGGGAGAGTTGGCACGTAGCAAACAATACGAGATTCAATTTGCTGTCCAAGATACGGGAATTGGTATTCCGCCAGACCGGATGGATCGCCTGTTTAAAGCTTTTTCGCAGGTGGATGCTTCGACAACGCGACATTACGGCGGGACGGGTTTGGGACTGGCTATCAGCCAGCGTTTGAGCGATATGATGGGCGGTACAATGTGGGTTGTCAGCCAGGTTGATCCCCGAAGTTCTAAGTCTCAACCGGGAGTTTCTGCGATCGGACAAAGTATCGCTGGAAGGTCGCCTGCAGAATTTACTCCGCCGTTGATATCGGGTTCGGGTTCGATTTTTTATTTCACGGTGACTGCTGAAGCGAATGACATCCGGGCTGAGGAAAAAAGACCCGAATTTGCCGCTGGTAAGCGCTTGTTAATTGTTGAGCATCATGCCATTAATCGGCAAGTTTTGATCCGTCAGGCAGAGTCTTGGGGAATGATACCCGTGGCTGTAACTTCGGGTGCTGAGGCTTTGGAAATCATCAAAGGAAACTCGCCGCTCGATTTAGCTATTTTGGCGATGAATCTACCAGATATCGACGGTGTGGCTTTGGCTGTGGAGATTCGGAAATTTGAGCTGAGCAATTTGTCGGGCGACGAGGGTCTAAATCCCCATGTCATCAACGTTAAAAACTCTCGCAAAATAGCACTACCTTTGGTGCTGTTTACTTATTTAAGTAAGGCGGAAGTTTGGAAAAAACTGGAAACTACAGAAGTACATTTTTCGGCTTTTTTAACTAAGCCTTTAAAACAGTCCCAGTTTTATAATGTGTTGCTGCAAGTTTTTGGATATGTTACTGGCAGAAGCGGCAGGGGAGAACTTTCAAATGTGGTGACTTTGACTTCGGGATTGAAGTATTTTGAAAATTCTCAAGAACAACACCGCGTGCAGCGGACGCCTGCTGTTTTGAGGCAGGTTGCGGCGAATTCAGCCGGACAGGATGCAACTAATTCTAGTCAGATTCGGATTTTGCTGGCTGAGGACAATGTGGTGAATCAAAAAGTCGCTACACATTTACTCGACAGGATAGGATATCGGGCTGATATTGCGGGTAATGGGTTGGAGGTTTTGGAGGCGCTGAAGCGGCAATCTTACGATGTTGTGCTGATGGATGTGCAGATGCCGAACATGGACGGGTTGGAAGCGACGCGCCGCATTTGTCAGGAATGGCCGGCTAACAAGAAGCCGAGAATTATTGCGATGACTGCTAATGCGATGCAGGGCGATCGCGAAAAGTGTCTGGAAGCAGGTATGGACGATTATATTACTAAGCCCGTACGCCGGGAAGAGTTGGCGATCGCCTTGAGCAAGTGCTCACCTCTGAATCGGGATGAATTGGATGCGGTTACTGAGGAAAACAATCAAGATATTTCTGATGACATTGACAGTGATACTGCGGGTTCTTCGAGCGTTCCACCGGGAGCTGATTCGCCGATTGATTTTCATATTTTGCAAAATCTCCGTGAGCTAGACGATGATGAAGACCCCGATTTTTTGGGGGAGCTGATTAAGATATATTTGGTAGACGCACCGCAACATTTAGAAACTATTAAGGAGGCTATTTTTCTCGGCGATGCTGATAGTTTGAAGCTGGCTTCTCACACGCTGAAGTCGAGCAGCGCCAATTTAGGAGCCGTGTCTTTTTCTGCTGTTTGCAAGGAGTTGGAGTATATGGGCCGCGTGGCGGTTGAGTCTGGAGGGGAACAGGTTTTTGATGTGAGTACGGCGCGCGATCGCCTGTTGGAAGCCCAAGCGGAGTGGGAAAAGGTGCGGGCGGCTTTTGAGACGGAATTGGAAACGGGGAAGTTGCGATCGCAAATAGGGTAATTTGTTATATCAATTCCGGTTGCACTCCTCCGGAATTGTTGACTGCTGACTGTTGACTGTTGACTGTTGACTGTTTGAACAATACCGATGCAAGCGGAAACGATATTATTTGTTATTTGTTGGTTTTTGGTTGTTAGTTGTCAGTTTCAATAACCAAGGCCCCATGCCCCATGCCCCATTCCCCATTCCCCATTCCCCATTCCCATATTTAACTTTCACCTAAATACGCTTTACGAACAGTTTCATTTGACTGCAAATCGCTAGCCGTACCAGCAACTACAACCTGACCGGTTTGGATGACATAGCCGCGGTGGGCTACACTTAAAGCCATGCGGGCGTTTTGTTCCACCAGTAAAATAGTTGTTCCTTCAGCATTAATATCGCGGACGATCGCAAAAATTTGACTGACTAACATCGGTGCCAATCCCATACTCGGCTCGTCCAATAATAACAAGCGGGGGCGCGACATCAAAGCGCGGGCGATCGCCAACATTTGCTGTTCGCCACCGCTGAGAGTTCCCCCTTTTTGACTAATTCTTTCTCGCAAACGAGGAAATAAATTTAATGCTTTTTCCATATCGGACTTGATACCGAGAGTATCGTTGCGGAGATAAGCACCCATTTCTAGGTTTTCTTGCACCGTCATGCGCGGAAAAATCAACCGCCCTTCGGGACTTTGAGAAATCCCCAAACGGACGATCGCCTCTGTAGATAGTGCTTCTAAAGGCTTTCCCTCAAATAATACAGTGCCTTGGCGCGGGCGCAGCAGTCCTTGAATCGTGCGGAGAGTAGTCGTTTTCCCCGCCCCGTTGCTGCCGATTAATGTCACAACTTCTCCCTCCGAGACTGTTAGCGATACTCCTTTGAGAGCGTGGATATTTCCGTAGTAGGTGTGAATGTCTTTAATTTCCAACATAATTACTCTTTCTGCTTTGTGCTTTATTATATTATCCCGACTAATTATAAAAATTTATTGCATTTATTTAAAATCCAGCTTTTTTATAGTAAGCAGTAATTTTACTTAGATCAACACCCGATCTAGCTCCCATACGATGTATTTTTAGTAGCTGTGGCGACCAACTTTACATAATTTTTACTTAAACATACGATTTCTTGACAGTAGCTTTACAAAAATCTCTAAGTAAATAGGTAGTATTGATACGTAAGCGAAACCAATCGCTACAACTTACTAATAACAGCCCTTAAAATGTTCCAAATTTAAGGAGATTTACCATGAAATTCCATCACAGTAGTGGAGCGATCGCATTTTTATTAGCAACTCCTTTAGTAACCAGCTTGAGTGTAGGTATTGCGCCCAGCAGTGCGGCCACAATAGCCGGTTCTGCCGCAGCAGTAACGATTGACAACTTCAGTCACACACCCACTGACACAGGTACATCTACTAACACTAACACTCAGACAATAGCTAACAGCGGTTCAGTTATTAGCGAGGCGGATGCTGATGCAGTTTTTATATCTAACTGTCACGAATTGCTGGCAGCAAATCTCTCGCAAAGTAAAGTCCCAGGTGACGGCAATAACTATTCCGGTTTAGCCCAAAGTCAAGCAGCAGTGATCGGCGACTTCTTCATTGATGCCGAAGAAACTTTTTCCTTCAATTTTCAGACATTTATAACTCTTTTAACATCAGTTGACAACCAGAAATCCGAACGCGCCAGGGCGAATGGCAGTATATCTTTCTGGGTGATTAACGCTGTTACTAACATTTTGTTAGACTCTTTTCAATTTGCCATCGGTTTAGACTCTTCTAGTGGCTTTTATGCAAATGCCTTCGTTAGCAACAGCTTTAAACCCACACAAATCAACTTTAATTTTCTGGCTGAAGGAAGTGCAGCAACTAGCCTCCTGTATACTTCTGGGGTATATTCGCGGACATTCAACAGCGCCACTAACTTAACATTGGTAGAAGTTAAAAACAATATCGCCCAGGCAGAAGCAGAAGCAGAAGCAGTTCCCGAACCGAGCACAGTATTAGGTACTGCAATATTTTTAGGATTGTTTTTCAGGCAGAGAAAACAAAAGAAAAAAATGTCGGAAGTCAAATCAAAAGTTTAGGAAAACCCCCGAATATTAATCCGTATGGTGTGCAAGGCGCACCTCCTATCGTTTCCGTTGAATTACTCGTTATAAAATGCTGTAGCCCTGGGCAGGTTGATAAATATTATCGATTTGAAGGACAGATTTTTGGTGAAACCCGCCCTAATTTTATTGGGTTAATTAGCCAGAAATTATATCGCTTCTTCCGAGGATACACAATGCCCACCTCACTTATCTGTCGTCACACAATACCCATTATCCATGTCCATCTTCTTCTTTTCCCAAATATGCCTCAATCACGCGAGGATCTGCGCGAACTTGATCGGGAGTTCCCTCAGCAATTTTAGTACCGTACTCCATAACACTTACGCGATCGCTAATCCCCATCACCACCTTCATATCATGTTCAATCAGCAAAATACTCAAATTCAAATCATCGCGAATTCGGTAAATAAAGCGAGTTAAATCAGCCGTTTCGTTCGGGTTCATCCCCGCCGTAGGTTCGTCCAAAAGTAACACTTTCGGATCGGAAGCCAAGGCCCGCGCAATTTCCAATCTGCGCTGGTCGCCGTAGGAAAGGTTTTTTGCCAACTCCGGCGCTTTAGCAGCACCTAAACCGACAAAATCAAGCATAGTGAGCGCTTTTATTTTAGCTTCCCGCTCCTCCAGATTCGCAGCGGGAGGGCGGAGGATTGCACCCAACAAACCTGTTTTCAATCGGCAGTGTCTACCTACTAAAACATTATCCAGCACAGTCATGTTGTTAAACAAGCGGATATTTTGAAAAGTTCTAGCAATGCCGAAAGTTGTCAGGCGATCCGGAGGTAAACCCGTGATATTCTTCTGTTCCAAAAGCAACTGGCCACCACTCGGTTTGTAGATACCTGTCAGCATATTAAAAAAAGTAGTTTTGCCCGCACCGTTGGGGCCGATCAAACTGGCGATCGAGCCTTTTTCCAATGTTAAACTAACCTGGTTGACAGCAGTCAAACCACCGAATCGCATTGTAAGTTGCTGTGCTTCTAATAATGACATTTTGGTTGTGTTTCCTAATATTTTAGAGTAGTGTGATCTGGATGATCGCGAGCTTTCACGCACGAGAATCAATTTGGGATATTTTAGGACATATTCTCTAAAGTACAGACAAAATAGAACTTAAAAAGATTAGATTCTAGCGAACGGCCAGGGCGATATTGTGCGTGTAAATCGGCCGTCGAAAAGTTCTCAATAACTTTGAGATTGAGTTCGTCAGTCAAAGTTGCAATGTTTTCAAACCCAGTAACCCAGGGTGCATACATACTTTCGTATTTATCTATGTAATCATTGATATCTTGGTAGCCCGTTGTTCTCAAAATCACCTTTTCCGACATATAATCAAAGGACAATCGAAAATCATCAACATTGTCGCGAATTTGTTCTAACACAAATATTACCTCTTTTTTAGCAAGCAAGGTTGTGTTGCCTTCCCACAAAAAATAGGTCGGTCGAGTGAAATCAAATTCACTCTGTTTCAGCAAGGGGATTAAACCGTCTTTTACGTAATCGCCGGGAAGGTAGCGAACATTTGCAGTAACTTTGTTAGCTTTGAGAGTTTCTTCTTTTAATTGAAGAGTCGCGCGGTCGTCTATTTCAAAATAAATCACTCCTTCTCCATTAATTCTAGCCGCGCGAGTATCCAAACCCGAACCTAAAATAACTATTTGCTTGCAACCTCCTAAAATTTGATTTGACAAAACATCATCAAAATATTTAGTCCGCAACTTAACCATTTCTTTAGCGGCGGGAGAGCTTTGAGCTATTTGGTTAGCTATTTTTTTTGTTTCCTCATTGAGCCATATTTTTACTACATGATCGGTATAGAGAGGAATGGTCTCTTCATTCTCTTCTGCTCTAAACTCCGCAACGATAAAAGCAGTACCAGTTACATTTTTCATGGCTAATCTTTCACCCTTACTAAGTAGTTGGTTACAAGTAAACATTAGATGGGGAGGGGGTTTTTACATCCCTAACCTCCCTTGTATCTGATATGTTGCACAATTCTAAATAAGGTTTTTATGAACAGGCTTTTCGGCCTGTTCCACAAAGAGTGAATTTTCTTGTGAAACAGGCCGAAAAGCCTGTTCTTGAGAATGGTGCAAAATGTGAGTTGCATCCTAGATTCTTAGCAAAACCAGCCTACAAAATACTATGGTTTTTGTCCTTACCTATTTATTGACTTCTCGCATCTGCTAAAGACTCATTGCTCGCTTCAGAATCAGAATGCAGTTCAGCTTGGTGTATCTTATCAGGAATCAGCCCCTCCGGCCGCACGATCATCATAACAACAAGAGTTAGGCCGAATAGAAATAACCGCATTTGAATCGGGTCTAAACTGGTTGCCAGAAAGTCTCGCAACTGGGGAATTGCAATCCTGGGGAGTACAAAAGTATTCAGAAAACCCTTGAGGACTTGCGCTAATTGTGGCAGATAAAGCCGATCGGCAGACATGATAATGATAGCGCCCAAAATCACCCCGGTCATGTTGCCCAAACCGCCTAAAATCACCATACACAGGATGATTACCGACACCGAGAAATCGAAAACGCTGGGAAAAATCGCGCTGATATAGGCGGCGTAAAACGCGCCTGCAAAGCCCGAAAACGTCGCTCCCATCGCAAAAGCCGAAAGTTTGGTTTTGACTAGGTTAATGCCCATCGCACTCGCCGCTAATTCATCTTCGCGCATGGCATTCCATGCCCTCCCCAAGCGGGAATCTCGCAGCCGCGAAATCATGAAGTAAGCGAAGACAACTAGCAGCAAAATTAGGTAGTACCAGGGAAAGTAGTTGCCGGTGCTAAAAGTGCCGATAATGGGGAGAGATGGACGCCCGATCGGGTTTATGCCCGCTTCGCCGCCGGTGAGGTTAAAAGGTCGATCGCACCCAACCAGACACAGCACCAACTCGGGTTTACCCAAAACAGCCGCAACAATCTTCGAGACTGGTTCGTCGATCCGAATCGCGGTTAAATTCCTAAACACAACCGGAATAATTTCGCCAAAACCAAGGGTAACAATCGCCAAATAATCGCCCTTGAGCCGCAGTGTGGGAATACCCAGGATTACGCCCGCGATCGCAGCTACACCGGCGGCGATCGGCAATACTACCCAAAAGTTCCAAGCAATATTTAACTGTCCAGAAGATAGCAAAGCAGTCGTATAAGCGCCGATCGCAAAAAACGCCGCATATCCCAAATCCAACAAACCCGCAAAACCCACAGTAATATTCAAACCCAGCGCCAACATAATAAAGATTTGAATCTGTACTACAGTAGCAATCCAGGCAGTCTGAGCCTGAATGTCGATAAACGGAAACAGAATTAGAATAAAAGCTAATGTCACCAGAGTTGCCAGCCGCTGGCGTTCCCCCTGCAAACCCTGCAAAGCGCCCATTAACGTAGCTGTCACAATTGCGATCGTCAAACTGCAAATCCCGTACAGCAGTGTAGCCGGCAAAGCAACAGCAGATTGACCAGAAAAAGGTCTAATCAAAACCCCTTCTACCACACTCGCAATTAACAGCCAAACTCCCAATCCCAATCCCGCTAAACTGCCGATAGTCGCGCCCATTTTCGGGCTATAAACCTTCTGATCTCGACAGCTAATAAAGCCGGCAGCCGTACCCATCAGCCAGCCGATCACGGTGCCGCTCCAACCGCCGAATAACAAAACAGTCAAAGAGGCGATCGCCCCTAAAATACCACTCGATTTGATCGCATTAATTATTTTTTTTGACATAGTCATTAGTTATTAGTCATTAGTCATTAGTCATTAGTTATTAGTCATTAGTTAGATGAAAAAATGCTAGGAATCCCAGTTATAGATGCGACTGACGCGGGTAGTGCGAACTTCTGCCTGACCTCAAGCAACTCGATCGACCGCTGGATCTGGAAACGGTCGATCGGGCTAGCTACAGTTTAGAGTCTTTTGAGTTCGATTATTGCACCAAAAGTGACGAAACTTCAAATATACTGGAACTGTTACCCCAACACACTTCAAACGGGCGATCGCTATATGGTACAAGCACCTCAAAAAACTATCACCCTCGACGAGTTTTTGCAACTCCCAGAAACCCAACCCGCTAGCGAATACATCAAAGGTGCGATTTTACAAAAACCTATGCCACAAGGAAAACACAGCACAATTCAGGGAGAACTCATCACGAGGGTTAATGCAGCGGGCAAACCTCAGCGGATTGCTTGGGCATTTCCAGAACTTCGCTGCACCTTTGGCGGACGTTCTATTGTTCCCGATGTCGCGATTTTTGTTTGGAATCGCATTCCCCTAGACGCTGACGGCGAAATTGCCAATACATTTAATGCTCACCCAGACTGGACAATTGAAATTTTGTCCCCAGCCCAAAGCCAAACCAAAGTTACAAACAATATTTTGCACTGTTTGAACGCCGGTTGTCAGATGGGTTGGTTGCTCGATCCCGATGAAAAAAACATTTTAGCCTATCCCGCAGGGCAGCAACCGATTGCATTGCAAGAACCAACAGATATACTCCCGATGCCCAAATTTATGCCGGAAATGCAGTTGACTTTAGGTGAAGTTTTTGGCTGGCTCAAACCAGGGAATATTTAATTGGGCGTACAGTATTCCACTCAATTGAGAAGCGCTATCTTATACTTGGAAATAAAAATTTAATGTTGCCGATCGCCCCATTAAGTATTTTTTCAGTAGTAGGAAGATGACGGCGAACGCTGACTATTTTTCATCCTTAACATATAGTTTAAGCTTTTGCTGCATGGGTAGTCGGCTTGCTCTCCTTACATAATTCTTCACCCTAGTATGCACGACAATCAACGAATTATCCACTTAACCCAGGTCTCGGCGACCGATTTCCCCACTTCCGACAACTACACGTACAAGTTCCCGGTGCAGATGCTCTCCGACGGGGGACAATCCTTGTTGCAAAAGGATTCCTTCAGCCGCAAGCAACCAAGCTGGTTATTAGATCTGAAAAACCAGGGAGACTGCACGATCGCGATTACCCTATCCTACCGGGAAGGAGACATCACTCAGCCTTGGCAAGATGCGGCAACGGTGACATTGGCGACACAGGATTGCCTCAATGGTGAAAGCAGCGCCGAGTGAGAATTTCCGATCGCGAACTCGAATCTAGCACCTCAGTTGAAGGTGAAAACTCGCCTCACCCACAGTACCAGTGAAGGAAGTAGCACCACACTGACGCTCTTGGGACATCAAAACGGAAATCGTCCCCTCCACGCGCTAGGAACTCAAAGCAACGGCAAAAGTCAATTCGAGATGTCCGAAGTACTTCCCCTCACACCACAATAGGAAGTCATTTTAGCTATTTTATGCCAACTTTTATTGACATTACTTGACTGACATTCAAGACATTCCATGTATTTTTATTTAATGTTCATTATTTTCTCGCTCTTTCACTCCCTCGCTCGATCGGATCTCATTTCAGCAACGCCGGTTTTCTATAACTGCGATCGCTTGGGGAGAATCTTTCAGATACATGAGAAAACTCTTGACTCTTCCTATTTCAATTTGGCACTTATAAATAGGAAGAGTCAAGCACAACTCGATATCAGACAATTAAAACAAGAATTACGCAGGAGAGAACCTGCAACCTTTTGGGGGAGCAGGCTGTGAAGGCTCCCCCTCTTTGTTGGTTAGCGTACTCCACTTGACGAAGATATCTTCCAAGGTGTAAAGTTAGTTAGCTAGCGCTGCCCTTGTCTAGTTTCCACTAGCTTACTGCGTAGCTTTACAGCTCAGATATTTTTTTATATCATCAGAGCCAACATGAAAATTCCAATTTATAAGAACACCACTTATCTCCTCATATCAATTTTTGTAGTGGCCGCTATTGTGCGATTGATTCATATCAATCAGCCATTTATTGATACCTTTAGTTGGCGTCAATCAAGCACAGCCATGATGGCGGAAAATTTCTATCGCAGAAATTGGAATATCTTCTACCCTGAAGTTAGCTGGGATGGGCCAGGGCCTAGCTATAATGGACGGGAATTTCAAACAGTTACTTATATTACAGCCCTTCTCTATACTTTATTGGGACAGCATGATTGGGTGGGACGCAGCGTCGTTGTCCTGTTTAGCTTGTGGGGAATATTTGCCTTCTATCAGTTAGTTTCTCGTATTTGGGATCGGGATCGCGCTCTTATGAGTGCCGCAATTCTCGCAATTTTTCCAGGCCATATATATGTGGATAGGTCTTTCCTTCCCGACCCGGCAATGGTGGCATTAGTTGTAACAAGTTTCTGGATGCTAATTGCTTACTTACAAACTGACCGCTGGTACTATTTATTGCTTGCCACCCTCTTTGCAACTTGGGGCTTTTTAACCAAACTACCAGGTTTAATGATTGGCATTCCGATGCTCTATACAATATTTGTTGTCCTGGGTCATCGAGGATTACTGCGCCCGAAAAAGCTGATAGTAATTGGAGTAGCTGCCATTTCCATCCTCCTGCCAGTAGCTGCCTATTATTTGTGGGCGAGGCATCTTGCTCTCACCTATCCGCCTTACCACTTTGCTGGCAGCGGGAACTGGCTCTGGGATCATGGGTTACAGGAATGGTTACAAAAGAAATATTTTATCCCTGAACTTTATCATCTTATTTCTCGGCGGATTTGGACATATCCCATCATGCTCCTTGTTGCTATTGGTTTATTCGTTCCCCCTCATTATAAAGTTCCTACCCAAGAATCAGAGCAGCAGCCAAGTAATGTAGTCGCACGAGTACCAGGGATGTTTCATTGGTGGATACTTGCTTTTGCCATTTATTACTTCATTGGCGCTCAACAGCTCGTCACAAATTACTCTAATTTAAATATTGTTAACCCAGCCGCCGCCGCTCTAGCAGGAAATGGCCTGATAGCACTTGCTTCATTCGCCAAGCGAGCCGGAGGTTCATCTTCAGCATTAGCACTCATAACGGCAATACTACTAATCATTTCTGGAATTGGTTATAGACAGTTAAACCGATGGTGCTATTCTCCTGTGGCAAAAGATGGCTACGAACTAGGGATAGCTTTGCAGCAAATAACTCAACCAAGTGACCTTGTTGTTACTATAGCTAATCGTGGAGGTGGCGATCCCGTCGCTATCTATTATAGTCGCCGACGTGGCTGGGTTTTTCCTCCTGCTATTTATTGGGGTTCTCCTCCTTCGAGTCCTCAAGAGAGCAGGAGAAAGAATAGTATTTATTGGAAATATCCCATAACAGATGATACTTTAATTGCCATCTTAGAAGATTTGATTACCCAGGGAGCAGATTGGATGGGAATTGTTAAATATGGCAATAATCAAATTGCAAAAGATACCCCTAAATTAGTTGCATACATTCAAAAAACATTGGAACTCTATCAAGAAACACCCAACTGGGTTATTTATCGAATTCCTCCCAAACTTAAAACAAGCAAGCGCTCGAACCAGGGTACTTTGGGGTCTTCTTTGTCGGGAGTAGATTATTGAGAGGGCATGAGTGAGTGGGTCACTGGACAATCCATATAAGCTGTTGTGCATTTAAACTGTGATACAAGCATTACCCCTGAGAGGATGAAAATAAGAGTCAAAACATTGATAGAATCAAGGACATAGCCCTCATACCCTTCTGAAAAAATCGTAGTTTATTGCGCCTAATTCCGATTAATGAGCGTAATAATGTCTTGACTTGCCTTCCATGCCAACTCCCTCCGCAACGCTCGGCCCAACATTGACCATATAATCCAATTCAAAAACTACTATGGCGACGTATCGAGCGCCCGTATTCAGTTAACCTACCCACCTATTTTTGAATTCCCATTGTCTTGATTTTTTGACCTTGAATCACAGCACAACTTTAAGCAATGGCGTTTGTCGCCATCTGCGAGAGGTTTTTTCGCTCCCGATCTCCCAATAATCCGCCTAAATAGTTCCTAAACTCCCGTTTTTGGGCTTGATGACCAAAGATATCGTCAAATCTTTGACACCATTTATCAAAGCAGGGGGGCATCGGGGCGGGGGTCGTCTCTTTCATTGCTCATTCTTTAACGTTATATGCTTGCTCTTCAAGCATTAGAACTCATTTAGCTCGTATTTTTTGTTTAAGTCCCGATAAGTATCTCTTGCCATTATTTAAACCCTGCAACTTCAAACCTTCTCCTGAACATTTTCTCCCAACAAACCGCCTGGCCGAAAAGCCAAAATCACCACCAAAACCCCAAACACCCAAGCATTAGTCCAACGGCTAGACAAATACTGATCGCTCAAAGACGAAAGCAACCCAATCAAAACTCCTCCTAACATCGCCCCGACAATATTGCCAATTCCCCCCAAAACCGCCGCCGTAAAAGCCCTCAAACCCGCCGTAAACCCCATCGTAAAAACAATAGTATTGTTGTACAGACCAACCAGAATCCCAGCCGAACCCGCCAAAGCTCCCCCAATCAAAAAAGTCAGAGCAATAATCTGATCCACATTAATGCCCATAATTTTAGCAGCATCGCGGCTTTGAGCAGTTGCCCGCATCGCCTTTCCCAGACGAGTGTACTGCACAAACACATGAAGCAAAACCATCAATACAACCGCCACCACCAACACAATTAAATCTTTCGTAGTAAATACAATACTCGTTTGAATTCCCAAAGCTTTGAAAATATCAACTCGCGGTAACAAATCGGGAAAACTTTTCGGCGCAGCAGAATTAGAACCCATCACCGGAATAAAAGCTTTCAATCCTCCCCAAAACAGGCCCATATTTTGGAAAATAAAAGAAACTCCAATCGCTGAAATTAAAGGAGCCAAACGGGGAGCATTTCGCAAAGGTCGATAAGCATACTTTTCCACAAAAATATTCATTCCAGCACAAAACAGCGAACATACAACCAAAGCGACTAACATCACCGGTATTGCGATACCTAAAGGTGCGCCATCTTGAATCCCAAAAGCTCCGAACACAGTTAGCGAAGCAAAAGCGCCCAACATATACAAATCGCCGTGAGCAAAATTGATTAACTCAATAATGCCATAAACCATCGTGTAACCCAAAGCAATAATTGCAATCAGCGCACCATTGACAAGTCCCACTAATAATTGTTGAATCAAAACTTCAGGGCTGCGGACTATTTCTCCAACTATTTTTGGCAAATCAAATCCTGCGATCGGGCCTAATAGCAAAACTATATAAACTACACCTAGATATAAGAGAATACTTTTCCAGTTCTTCATGTTTTTGAGTAATTGGGAATTGGGCATTGGGCATTAGGGGTGAGTCGAGGGGGGATATTATTCCCCGCCCCTCTCAGTTAATTAGAGTCGATGCCTGTGTTACCACAGGACACCTCT